>JAPYPT010000386.1 GCA_029937535.1 Alphaproteobacteria bacterium | reverse complement strand
CCGGCTTCTCATAGAGGGGTATTGTAGTGGTGGAGGATACCGTCCGTGGTTTTGAATTGTCCCCACGGTGTCTCGTTATCGCTGAAGGGCGGAAAATCAAATTCGCAGCCCCATTCGTGCTCGAAAAACAGATCCCACAGTCCGCTATGGATATCGGCGCCATGGGTGCCGATATGCAGACGCTTGACCCGGCGGTTCAGCATCTCGATGGCCGGTTCGATGACGGTATTCTCCGCTCCCTGAATATCGATATCCATCAGATCGACAAGAGGCAGTGGCGCCAGAATATCGTTCAGGGGAATGGCGGACACGAATGTATAGTCGAAAAGGTCCTGGCCCGCCGCGCTGTTAAAAGGAATTTTCATGCCGCAAGTTCCTGCCGACAGCAAGTTTTTCAAGACCTGCTCACTTGCACCCATGTCAATAATTTGGCTGGTGATATTGTTAATATCGTTGGCGGTAACAGCGCTGTTGTAGTAGAGACCGGCGCCGCGCATGAACAGTATGGGGTCGCTATCGGTGGAAACGGCGGCGTTGATCAGCCAATGATCATTTGGATCGATGCCATTGGCGGCCAGATGTTGTTTGGCCCACTGAAAATGGGTCGGCTCGGCCTCGACAATAATCAACTGGCAGGGCAGGGGGTTAAGGTTTTGCAATAGGCGGTAGGCATCGACCGAGCGCGCGGCATAGCCGCCACCCAGTTCCACCATGACGAAGCGGTCCTGGGCCGCCCGCACCGCCTTGTGGATCGCCGCGAACTCAAAAAACGGCTCGCCATCTTCCACTTTCGGCATGCGCGCCACCGACGTTCCATCCCCCTGGTCTTGCTGGACATTCGAGGGGTGATGCCGTTCGACAAATTCCTGGTCCGTCATTACGCCAAGGAAGTTAGCAAAACTGCCCATCTCACAGGTGCCGCGCCAAGGTTCGAGCTTGGCAAATGTATCCACCAAAGGGCCTAGTTCGTTCATTGAATTTCCCCATTCAAATCGTTGGGTGAGCATCAATTGATTTGGTTAAGACCGCCTTAAGTGGTGACTTGAATATCCAGCCAGCCGTGGGGTGTGGTCGTTGCCTGATCGCCGGGGCGGAGGAGGACGTTGGTGGTTTCCGATACCACCAGGGCCGGTCCGGCGATTTGTTGTCCCGCCGACAGCCGGTCGAAATCGTAGACCGGCGCCTCCAGCCATTGCCCAAGATAGATGCGCCGTTGGCCCGTGGGCGGCGTATCGGCGCCGCTCGCCGTCAAGGGTTCCTCCGGCAGGGCGGGCAGGGCGCCGATGGTGGCGATACGGGCGTTGATCAGGACCGGGTCCTGGTCCGCCAGGCTGTAGGTATAAAGCGCCTCGTGGCGGCGTTCGAAGGCCGCCTTGATTTGCGCCAAAAGATCGGGCGCGGCGAAATCAATTTCATCCAGGGGCACATCGATCTCGAATATCTGCTCGCCGTAGCGCATGTCGGCCGAGCGGACGGTGTGGATGGCGCCGTCAAACCAACTGGCCAGCCTGCCGCGCCCCTCCGCCTCCATGTCCTGGTACAGCGCATTTATGGCGGCGATATCCAGGTCCGAAGTATCGCCAATATGGGTGCGGGTAATCTCCAGGCGCAGTTCTGTCGCCAGCATGCCCCAGGCCGACAGGACCGAGGCGATCCGCGGCACCACGACCCGGGTGAGGCTAAGCTGGCGGGCCAGATCCGTGGCATGCAGGCCCGCCGCGCCGCCAAAGGCGAGCAAGGCGAAACGGCGGGGGTCGACGCCCCGGCGCACCGTCGATAGGCGCACGCCCTCGGCCATTTGGGTATTCACCACCCGGTGTACGCCCTCGGCCGCGGCGACGCCATCGATACCGAGTTCGCCGCCAAGGCGGTCCAGAGCCGCCACCGCCGCGTCAAGGTCGAGTTGGGCCCGTCCGCCCAAAAAGTTATCCGGATCCAGATAACCGAGAACCATGGAAGCATCCGTCACCGTTGCCTCCATGCCGCCATTGCCGTAACAGGCCGGGCCCGGCACGGCGCCGGCACTTTCGGGTCCGACGCGCAACAGACCACCCGTGGCGGCCCGCCCGATGGAGCCGCCGCCGGCGCCCAGGGTGACAATATCCAGGCTGGGCAGGGCGATCCGTTCGTTGGCGATGCGCCGGTCATTGGCCAGGCTGGCCTGACCGTCGACGATCAGCGATATATCCGATGACGTGCCGCCCATGTCGAAGGGGATCAAGTCGTCAATGCCGGCGAGGCCTGCGGCATGACGGGCCCCCGAGACACCGCCCGCGGGCCCCGATAGCACCGTGCCCGCCGCCATGCGGATAGCCTCCCCAATGGGCGCGATACCGCCGTGAGAGAGCATGATCAGGACCGGACCGCCGTAACCCGCCGCCTCCAAAGCCTGTTCCAGGCGTGATAGATAACCCGCCAGTATAGGCGCCACATAGGCATTCACCACGGTGGTGGAGACCCGCTCATACTCCTTGATCTGGGGCAGCACTTCCGAGGACAGACAGACGTGAACATCCGGCAGGGCGGCCGCCAATACCTCCCGCGTCGCCTGTTCGTGCCGCCCGTCGCGGTAGGCATGCAGATAACAGACCGCCACTGAGGTTACCTTCTCCCGTTTCAGCACCCGGATCGCCTTGTTCAAGGAGCCATGGTCAAGCGGTTGGGCGATCCCGCCATCGGCCCTGATCCGCTCCCGCACGCCGAGGCAAAGGTGCCGGGGCACCAAGGCTTCCGGGCGGGGCAGGCGCAGGTTGTAACGTTCGGGCTTCAACCCCTCGCGCATTTCCAGAACGTCCCTGTGTCCCTCCGTGGTCAGCAGACCGACCTTGGCGCCCTTGCGCTCCAGCAGGGCGTTGGTGGCCACCGTGGTGCCGTGAACGATGCGCTCGGTGCCGGCCAGAAGCTGCCCGCGATCCAGCTTCAACGTGGCCGCGACCTGCGCCAGGCCATCCATGACGCCGATGGATTGATCCCCTGGCGTGGACGGCACCTTGCCCAAGGTGACCTGGCCTTGATCATCGATCACCACCAGATCCGTGAAGGTGCCGCCGACGTCGATACCTATGCGATACATCTCTTTACGCGTCCCGTGCACGGCGGCGGCTGACATAGCCGTTTATACGGTCATAATCCCGCGCCGCCGGGTCGCGTTCTTCGGGCGGTCCCCAGCCGCCGCCGCCCGCCGAATGAACCTCAAAGACCGTGCCGGGGGGGACATCGATGCCTTCCAGTTTGGTCGGCAGCACTTTTGCCCGGCGGCCCGGCGCCCGCATCAGATAGCGGTGTGGCGCGCCGTCGGCCCCGCCCAGCAGGCCACAGGCGCCGTGGCGGGCGCCATCGCCGGCGGTATTGGCCTGGCAATGTGTCTCCGTCTCCACGTGCAGTTCCAGATCGACCCCGGAACCGCCCGTGTAACGCCCGTCGCCGCCTGAATCGGGGCGGTATTCATGGCGTTGAAAGAACAATGGAAAACGAGTCTCGGCGACCTCGATCGAGCCGAATTTCAACCCACCCGTGGAATGCCATTCGCCCGAGCCATGCCAGCCATCGCCGCCCGGCGAGGCGCCCGCGCCGGGCCGGGCATGGAACATATGCCAGATGAACGGTTTGCCGTTGCGCGGGTCCTCGCCCTTGATGGCGATGCGGAAGCGCCGGCCCCAGCCCGCCATGGCGCGGT
>JAPYPT010000063.1 GCA_029937535.1 Alphaproteobacteria bacterium | reverse complement strand
GCCTGGGCGCCGCCATAGGCAAAGCGGAAACCCGTTACCACCTCGTCAAAGATCAAGGGTATGCCGTATTCGCTGGCCAGCTCCCGCAGGGTTTCCAGAAACCCCGGCGCGGGCGGCAGCAGGCGCTGGAACGGCTCGACAATGATGCCGCCCAGCTCGTCATGATGCGCCCGGATCAGGCTGGCGGCGATGTCAGCATCATTGAAGGGCGCGACCATGACCTCGTCCCGGATGCGCAATGGAATGCCGGCACTGTCCGGCTGGGCCTGGGGAAAGTTGCCCGGCCGCTTGGGCCGCATGCTCATGAGGGCATAATCGCTCATGCCGTGGTAACCGCCCTCGAACTTCAGAATGCGGTCCCGCTTGCGATAGGCCCGCGCCAGGCGCATGGCATAAAAGGTCGCCTCCGAGCCGGAGCAGACATATCGCACCTGGTCGGCGCAGGCGAGGGCATCGACAATTTCCGCCGCCAGGCGGATGCCCGGTTCATTGTTGGCAAAAAAAGTCTGACCGATCTCGATCTGTTCCCGGACCGCCGCCAGCACCTCTTCATTGCCATGGCCGAGCAGCATGGGGCCGGAACCCAGCAGGAAGTCCACATACTCATTGCCCGAAACATCCCAGACCCGGCCGCCCCGGCCCTGCTTGATGATGATGTTGGAGGAGATGTTGCCAAAGCTGCCCCCCGGCAAGACCCGGTTGGCCAGATCAGCCAGCGCCCGTTCATCGTCACTGTATTTCAGTTTGCTCATTTGCGGACTTCCAGCTTCAGGAAATCGTATTCCGGGGCACATCCCGGAACGGTCGGTCGGTGTCGTTGCGGGGTTCCTTGGGCATGCCCAGAACCCGCTCGGATATAATGTTGCGTTGGATCTCGTCCGTGCCGCCGGCAATGGATATGGCGGGGGTGGAGATCAGAATTTCGGCGATTACACCGTCCATGGGACTGTCATCGCCGGTCAGCATGGCGTCGGCGCCGCTGATCTGGGTATGGACCTGATTGGCCAGACGGGCAACGTGGCTGGCCGCCAGTTTACCGATGGAGCCTTCCGGACCCTGATTGCGCCCCTGCACCTGGGCCTCGCGGGCCCGCCGCGCGGTCCATTCGGCGGATTTCGCCAGGATCAACAATTTGGCGATTTCCTGCCGGACCGAAGGGTCATCGAAGGTCCCGGTTTCCTTGGCCCGTTGAATGACCAGATCAACCCGGCCGGTGCGTTGCGGATACCATTTGTAGGGCGCCATGGCCGTGGCCAGCTCTTCCCGCTCCTCCCTATAGGCGCGCTCCGGCCGGTCGGTGCCCATTTCCCAGCGGCGCAGGCCGTCGGCGCCGCGCCGCTCGTGCATCAGGGTGGTAGTGGCGATCTTCCAGCCATCGCCCAGGCTCTCCAGCAAATGATCCGGTTCGATCACCGCGTCCGTGAAAAACACCTGATTGAACGAGGCATGGCCGTTCATCTGCCGCAGGGGCTGCACCTCTACCTCCGCTTGGGTCATATCGAGCAGGAAATAGCTCAGGCCCCGATGCTTGGGCACATCCCAGTCCGTGCGCGCCAGCAAGAGGCCCCATTCGGCATGATGGGCGGAGGTCGTCCAGACCTTCTGGCCGTTGATGATCCACTTGCCGTCCTTCAGATCAGCCCGCGTGATCGCACCGGCCAGGTCCGAGCCGCTGCCGGGTTCACTGAACAATTGGCACCAGGTGTCCTCGCCGGTGAGAATGCGGCGCAGGAATTTCTGTTTGTGCATCTGATTGCCGTGTTCCAGTAGGGTGGCGGCGGCCAGCATGCGGATACCGGCGCGGGCCACGCCAATGGCGCCGATCGCGTGGAACTCGTCCTCGACCACGCGGGCCAGTTCGCTGGACAGGCCCCTGCCATGCCATTCCTCGGGCCAGGCCGGCATGCCCCAGCCCGTATCGGCCAGCATATTGCGCCATTCCACCAGGCCCAGATTGGGGTCCCAGTTGGCCTCCAGCCAGGCCCGCGCCTCGGCCCGGACGGCAGCTTCGGTTGGTTCGCTCTGTTCGTTCATGATCCCGTCCTCAACCCTGCCAGCGCTGCATCATTTGTTCCCGGTGATAATGGGCATCACCCAGGAAGACCTGACTGCTTTTGGCACGCTTGAACCACAATTGGGTGTCGTTATCCCAGGTAAAGCCAATGCCGCCGTGAATCTGAATGGCGTGGATGGCGGTCTGCATATAGGCCTCCCCCGCGCCCGCCTTGGCCAGGGAGGCGACGCTGGGCAGCTCGGCCCCATCTTCGTCCGCCGCCGCCGCCGCGTAATAGGCCGCCGATTTCGCCAACTCCACCTCGATCAGCATATCCGCTGATTTGTGCTTCATGGTCTGGAACGAGGCGATGGCGCGGCCAAACTGCATGCGCATCTGGGCATAGTCCAAGGCCTGTTCCCGCAGTGCCTCGGCCCCACCAACCATTTCGTTGGCCAGACAAGCCACCGCCCTGTCCAGGGTTTTGGCCAGGGGCGCGGCAGCGGCGCCCTCCTCGCCCAGCAAGCTTGCCCTAACGCCCTGAAATTCCAATCGCGCCAGCTTGCGCGTGGCATCGGTGGAATGCAGCAGGCGCCGGCTCAGGCCGGGCGCATCGCCGGCAACGGTGAAGAACGACAGCCCCTCGTCGCCAGAGGTTCCCGGCCGGCGCGCCAGCACAACAATAAAATCGGCGGTATGGCCATCGAGAACAAAGCTTTTGACGCCGTTCAGTTCATGGCCGTCTCCCGCTACCGCCGCCGTCAGTGCCACGCCGTCGGTGTCCCAACGGCCATTTTCTTCGGTGAAGGCCAGGGCCGCGCGGATATCGCCCGAGGCGATGGGGGGCAGCAGATCGCGTTTCTGATCTTCATTGGCGGCATTCAGAATTGCCGTTGCCGCTAGAACGATCGACGAGAAATATGGCGCGCACAGCAGGGCGCGGCCCATTTCTTCAACGGCGATGGCCAGTTCAACGAAGCCGAAGCCCTGGCCGCCGTAATCTTCGGGAATATGGATCGCGGTCAGGCCGAGATCCTGGCTCAACTGGCGCCAGACCTCGGCGTCATAGCCGTCCTCGGTCTCCATCAGGCGGCGGACTTCCGCGGTCGGTGATTTATCGGCGAGAAACCGCCGCAGGACGGAGCGGAATTCCACTTGCTCGTCCGTAAAACTGAAACTCATGCCTTTACCTCCCTGGGCACTCCCTCACGGCACTTTAGACTGCTATCATCGTGCGAACAAATCAGCCGGCAAATCAGCCGGCAAATCAGCCAGAAAATCAGGAGGAAGCATTCCATGTCCGACCCCACTTTCATGACCGTGCACGAATTATCCGCCGCCATCGCCGAGGGCAGCCTAACGTCCGCCGCCATCGTGGATTGCTGTCTGGAGCGGATCGCCGCGTTAGACGGCAAGCTGCAGGCCTTCGTGGTGGTTTATGAAGACGAGGCGCGCCTGGCGGCCCAGGCGGCGGACCAGGCCATCCGATCCGGCCATCGCCTCGGCCCCCTGCATGGCATTCCCATCGCCCTGAAGGATATCATCGATATGGAGGGGCGGGTGACCACGGGCGGCTCCATGGTCTGGCGCGACCGGGTTTCGCCCACCACAGCGACCGTGGCGCAGCGGCTAATCGGGGCCGGCATGATCGTCCTCGGAAAGACCCATTCGGTCGAATTCGCCATGGGCGGCTGGGGCACCAACACCCACATGGGCACGCCCTGGAACCCGTGGGACCTGAACACCCACCGCACGCCGGGCGGCTCGTCATCGGGTTCAGGTGTCGCCGTTGCAGCCGGCATGGCGCCCGCCGCCATTGGCACCGATACGGGGGGCTCGGTACGTCTGCCTGCCTCCTACTGCGGTTTGGCGGGCCTGAAAACAACCGTTGGCCGGGTCAGCCTGCATGGCATCCTGCCCCTGAGCGGCACCCTGGATACGCCGGGACCCATGACCCGGTCGGTCGAGGACGCGGCCATGATCTATGATGTTCTCCACGGCCCGGACCCCCTGTGGCCGCCGACCCTGGCCCACAACGCCGAAAGCCCGTTCGGCACGATGCGCCGGGGCGTCAAGGGCCTGCGCCTGGCCGCTATATCGGGTGCCGAACGCAGCGGCGTCGACGGCCCCACCCTAGACGCCTTCGACGCCGCGCAAGAGACCTTGCGGGAGTTGGGCGCGACGATCACCGATATTGAACTGCCCCGGCCGTTCACGGATTTCGCCGCCATCGCGGGGCGCATCATCGGTGCGGAAGGCTACCGCTACGTCGGCGAACTGGTTGAAACCCCCAACCTGCCCGTGGACCCCAACGTCCGCCCCCGTATTCTGTTGGGCAAGGATATCCGGGCCCACGAATATCTGGACGCCCTGGCGGAACGCGAAGACGCGAAAGCGGAATATGCCGATGCCATGGCTGATTTTGACGCCCTGTTGTTGCCCAGCACCGAAACACCCGCCATTCCGTTGACGGAGGTCGATGAAGGCGGCACGCCCGCCCGCTTCACCCGCGGCGCCAACTGCCTCGACCTGTCCGCCCTGTCAGTGCCCAACGGCATGTCGCCCGATGGTTTGCCAACGTCCCTGCAGATCGCCTGCAAGGGCTATGACGAGGCCATGGCGCTGCGGATCGGCTGGGCCTATGAACAGGCAACCGATTGGCATACCCGCCACCCGGTACTTGGCTGATATCTGAATCACTTCTCGGTGAGGCGGTTGCAAATAGCATCCGCCTCTGTTCCAATCGCCGTGGTGATCCGTAGTACATAAGGAATTTTACATGGCCCAAAAATTGGGACCAGGCGACGACTTTCCCAAGATGTCGTTGTCGCTGGTCGGAGGCGGCAGTATTGAGTTGCCGTCGGACCTCAAGACCACTTATTCCATCATCCTGTTTTATCGAGGCCATTGGTGAGCTTACTGCGGCCGGCAGTTAGCCGGCGTGGAAGAAAATCTCCAGGCTTTGAAAGACCTCGACGTCACCGTGATCGCGGCCAGCGTCGATGATGAGGAAAAGGCGGCGGAAGTCGCCGCCAAGCTCTCCTATCCCGTTGCCCATGGCGTGACCCGCGAGCAAGCGGATGCACTGGATGCCTGGTGGGAACCGCGCCGGGCCATCATTCAGCCCAGCGAATTCCTCCTCGGACCGGATCACAAGGTGATTTACAACACCTACAGTTCCGGCCCGGTTGGCCGCATGAATCCGCCCGACCTCGTCAAGATGATCGGCTTCGTGGATAAACAACGGCGGGGCGATTGAGGCCAATCGGAGGCCAGTCGGAGGCCAATGATACGTTGCGGGTTTGCCGAAATGGGCCGAAAATGACGTTTCCCTGAATTGGCGAAGTCATTTGATGTCACTGCGCGTGCAAATTCTGATCGTTACCCTCCTGGCCGTTGGTCTGGCGGCCGGCTGGTGGTCGTTCGATAGCTGGGGCGGCGATGGCGAGGGGCGGAAAAAGGCCCGGCGTGCCAGCACCACATTGGTCCTGGTCGAAAACGTCACCCTGACCGAAGACCGCATCACCTTGCGCGTCGTGGGCACGGGCAAGGCCAAGCGCTCGGCCGCCCTGCACCCCGCCGTGGCTGGCGAGGTCCGGAGCATTACCTTCAAGGCCGAACAGCGGGTCCGCAAGGGCCAGGCCCTGATCCGCCTGGACGATAAACATCAACGCCTCAAGGTTCGCCTGGCCGAAGTCGCCGTGGGGGAGGCAACCCGGCAATGGCAACGCATGCAAAAACTGGCGCCGTCCGGCTATGCGGCGGCATCCCGCCTTGATACCGCCCAGGCCGCCGTGGACAGCGCGGATTTGCGCCTGGAACAGGCCAAGGCCGAGTTGGCGGACCGGACCATATTCGCGCCCTTCGCCGGCGTGGTGGGGATGACCCATCTGGACCTCGGCGACCGCGTGACCCAAGACACAATGGCCGTGACCTTGGACGACCGCTCGGCGATCATCGTGGAGTTCAATGTACCGGAGAACCACGCCGGCCGCATAAAAGTCGGCGATGAAATTTCGGTAAAACCATGGTCGGAATCAGATCAGCCGATCGAGGGCAAAATTACCGCGCTGGCCAGCCGCATTGAGCGCTCCACCCGGTCCCTGCCGGCACGGGCGAAAATTCCCAACCCGGATGACCGCATGCGCCCCGGCGGATCGTTTGAAGTAAAGATGACGTTCATCGGCAAGCCCTATCCGATCGTCCGCGAAGTTGCCGTGTTGTGGAGCCGGGACGGCGCCTATCTGTGGCGGATCAAGGACGGCAAGGCGGACAAGGTGTTCGTGAAATTGGTGCGCCGGGACAAGGGCCGGATCCTCGTTGACGGTCCCCTGCAACCCGGCGATCTGGTCGTGGTCGAGGGTGTGCAGGGACTGCGCCTGGGTCAAAAGGTGAAGACGGCGCCCTTCACGATCGGCGCCGGAGCCAAAAAGGGCACCTCGTGATGGTCGGCCTTGGTGATTTGCCATCCCTCGCCGTACGGCGCCCGACGCTGATTGTCGTAATCAATCTGCTGATCATCGTGGCCGGGTTAAGCGCACTGCTGGGCGTGGAAGTGCGGGAGTTGCCGGATGTGGACCGCCCCTGGGTCAGCGTGCGGGCCTTCTTTGAGGGGGCATCGCCCGAAACCATGGACGCGGAGGTGACCTCCGTCATTGAAGGCGCCGTGGCACGGGTGGCTGGCGTGCGCACCATCAGCTCCGCCAGCGAAGAGGACAACGCACGCATCTGGGCGCAGTTCGCCCCCACCGTGGATATCGATGTGGCGGCCAATGACGTGCGCGAGGCCGTGGCCGGCATCGAGAGGCGGCTGCCGGAAGGCGTTGAGGATATTGTCGTCGTTAAGGCGGACACCAATGCCCGCCCCATTATTCGCCTGGCCCTAACCTCTGAACGTTTGAGCCAGGAGGCCCTGACCCACCTGGCGGAAGAGGACGTGAAGCCGGAATTGACGGCGATCCCCGGCGTCGCCCTGGTCAATCTGTTCGGCGCCCGGGCCCGGATGCTGCGCGTGGTGGTCGATCCCATGCGCCTGGCCAGCTATCATTTGTCCATCGATGATGTGGCCCGCGTGCTGGCCAGTGCGGACATGGATGTACCGGCGGGCAGCTTCAAATCGGACGATCAGTTGCTGCTGGTGCGGGCGGACGCCTCCCTGTGGCGGGTCAGGGATGTGGAGCATCTGGCGATCAACGACAATGTCCGCCTGGGCGATGTGGCCCGCGCCATTTATGGCCCCAAGGAAGCCCTGAGCCATACCTTGCTGAACGGCCGCAAGGTGATCGGCCTGAGCCTGGTACGCAAGGCGAAATCCAACACCATCGCCATATCGGACGCGGTGGACAAGACCATTCTGCGCCTGAACCGGCGCCTGAAGGGCGCCGAGGTGATCAAGATTTCCGATGACGCCCGCTTCATCCGCGGCTCGATCCGCGAAGTTGTTTTCAGCCTGGGCATCGCCACGTTGATCGTCATCGGGGTGATCTATATTTTCATGACCGCCGTGCGGCCCACCTTGATACCGGCCGTGGCGATACCGATCGCGCTATCGGGCACCATCGCCGCGATCTGGCTGCTGGGCTTTTCCATCAACATTCTGACCTTGCTGGCGTTGGTTCTGGCGACCGGCTTGATCGTCGATGACGCCATCGTCGTGGTGGAGAATATCCAGCGCCAACGGGCCCAGGGCAAGCGGCCCCTGGCGGCGGCCGTCCTGGGCACGCGGCAGGTATTTTTCGCGGTCCTGGCCACCACGGCGACCCTGGTGTCGGTCTTTCTGCCCATTGCCTTTCTGCCCAGCGTGGCGGGGAAATTGTTCAGTGAATTCGGTTTCGTGCTGGCCATCGCGGTGGCCATATCGTCATTCGTGGCCCTGACCCTGTGCCCCATGCTGGCCGCCCGCCTGCCCGCCGACTGGGGGGCGCCGAACCCCGCCGGGCCTGGGTTCCTGGCGCGCGTGGGGCTGGTCATCGTCAAAGCCTATCAACGCCTGTTGGACTTTACCCTGGATGCGCCGTTGCTGATCCTGGGCGGGGCGGTGCTGATCGCGCTCTGCGCCGTCGCGGTTTATCCTACCGTGGACCAGGAGCTGCTGCCGAAGGAGGACCGGGGCGCGATCATCATCTATATGCAGGGTCCGGACGGCGTCGGCCTGGACTACATGGACCGCCAATCGGCCCAGGCGGAGGCCATATTGCAGCCGCTTTTGGAGAGCGGCGAGATCACCAATATCTTCGCCATTGTCGGGCGCTGGGATTTGAACCGGGTGTATTTGCTGGCGCCCCTGACGCCATGGTCCGAGCGCCAGCGCAGTCAGCTTGAAATCGCCGCCTCCCTGCGCGGCCCGCTGAAGGCCATTCCGGGCGCCACGGCGCGGGTCAGCACGCCCAACAGCCTGAATTTACGCCGCTCCGGCGGGCGCCTGGAGTTCACCCTGACGGGGGGAAATTATGCCGAGATCGCCGCCGCCGCAGATACTTTTCTCGACGCCATGCACAAACGCCTGCCGAATTTGGAAGATCCGGAGATCGAATACCAGCAAACCCAGCCGCAGCTCTCGTTGAAGGTCGACCGGCAGCGGGCCGAGGACCTTGGCGTCCCGGTCGAGGGCATCACCTCCACCCTGCGCGCCATGGTCGACGGCCTGAAGGTGGCGGAGCTGAACGTCAATGACCGCACCATACCCGTGCGTATCGAATCCGCCGCCGGCGCCATCAATGATCCCAGCGATCTGAGCAATCTGTTCGTGCCCACCAACACCGGCCAGTTGGTGCCGTTGTCCGCCTTCATCACCTTGGAGGAGGTCGGCGTGGCGGCGGAACTGGACCGGGCTGGGCAAAAACGCGCCATCGAGATCGACGCCCCCCTGGCGCCCGACTACACTTTACAGCAGGCCATGACGGATGTGGAGGCACTGGCGAACGAGATCCTGCCGGCCGGCATCGGCCTGCATTTCATCCGGGAAGCCGCGACCCTGCAGGATACCTCCCACGACGTGGCGATCACCTTCGCGGTGGCCATTTTGGTGGTGTTGCTGGTATTGGCGGCGCAGTTCGAGAGCGTGTTCTCCGCCCTCGTTATTGTCCTCACCGTACCGTTTGGCCTGGCGGCGGCCGTGTTCGCCCTGAAATTCACGGATTCCTCCCTGAATATCTACAGCCAGATCGGCCTGGTCATGCTGGTCGGGCTGATGGCCAAGAACGGTATTCTGGTGGTGGAGTTCGCCGATCAATTGCGCGACCAGGGCCATTCCATCCGCGAGGCCGTGCGCGAGGCCGCCCTGACCCGCCTGCGCCCGGTGATGATGACCATGTTATCAACGGTGCTGGGCGCCCTGCCCCTGATCCTGGGCAGCGGCCCCGGTGTCGAGGCCCGCGCCGCCATCGGCTGGGTGGTGTTCGGCGGCCTGGGCCTGGCCACCGTTTTCACGTTGATCCTGATCCCCGTGCTCTACAGCCTGCTAGCCCGCTTCCGCTCCCCCCGGGCCCATGCCGGTCAGCGCCTGAGGGATGAATTGAGCGAAAGCGAACAGGCCGCCGACCTGGCGTTCGGCACGGCGGCGGAATAAATTTTGGACCTATAACGCCTTGCGTTTGCGTTTGCGTTTTTTGGGCGCCTTGGCCCGTCCCGAGGCCGCAACCGCACCCGATGCCCAAGGTTCCATATCCCGCCAACCATCCAATGCCCCTGGCGGCACGGAATAATACGGCATCTTGCCGTGGGTCCTGCAGCCGCGTGCCTCGAAATCCCCGCGATTGACATCATCCGCCTTCAGGAACAGTCCGCCGTCGCGGGATATGAGGGCGAACATTCGACCGTCAAGAAACAGCCCGTGCCCGCCGAACATGCCCCGCTCGCGCACATCGCCCAAGGGGACCATGAGGCTCAAGACATCAGCCACGAACTTGTTTTGCTCCGCCATGTCGGCGTCTCATCCGTTTCTTCAATAATTACGCGGCTGCGGTTTGTAGATAAACTCGTCGCCCAGACTAGCAATGTCCGGCGCGCCCATTTGCGCCATGATCAGCTCGACCTCCCGGCCGATGATGTCGAGGGCCTTGTCCGCGCCGGGCTTGGCGGCGGCGGAAACACCATAGAGGGTGAAGCGGCCGGTGAAGACAAATTTTGCGCCCAGGCACAATGCGGTGACGATGTCGGAGCCGCGTTGCACGCCACTATCCAGCATCACCGTCATGCGGTCACCCACCGCCGCCACGATGTCGGGCAGGACCTCCAGCGACCCCGGCGAGCGGTCCAATTGCCGCGCGCCATGGTTTGAGACGACAATACCGTCCACGCCCAGTTCCGCCGCCTTGATCGCATCGTCCACATGCATGATGCCCTTGAGCACCAGATTACGCGGCCAGATTTCCCGGTAGCGGGCCACGTTGTCCCAGGTCAGGGGTGCGGTGACCTGTTCCGAGACCAAATTGGCCACGTCATCGGCGTTGGCGCCGTTCTTGGCATAAGGCAACCAGTTTGAGATCACCGGCATGCCATTTTTTAAATAATCCAACAGCCAGCCGGGGTGGCTCATGGCATCCAGCCTGGTTTCCATGGTCATCTTCAAGGGCCGGGTGAAGCCATTGCGGGCGTTACGCTCCCGGTTCGAATGCACGGGCACATCGACGGTCAACACCAGGGTCGAGAGGCCCGCCGCCTCGGCCCGTCGGATCATATCCTCGGAAATTTTATTGTCGCGGGCGGCATAGAGCTGGAACCAGCCATGGTCCGGCGCCGTTTTGCCCACGTCCTCGACCGTGCAGTTGGCGGAGCCGGACATCACGAACGGTATGTTGGCATCCCGCGCCGCACTCGCCAGCATCAGATCCCCGCCGTGACGGAACAGGCCGACAAGACCCGTGGGCGAAATGCCGAAAGGATGGTCATAGGTGCGGCCAAACAGTTCCGTCTTTTGGTTGATGCCGTCGATATTGCGCATATACCGCGGCACCAGCGCGACATCGCGAAACGCCTGCTGGTTACGGTCCAGGCCAATCTCGTCATCCGCCCCGCCCTCGATGAAGTCAAAGGCGATTTGCGGCAGGCGTCTTTTGGCCAGGCGGCGCAGGTCGTCGTAGTTTATGGCTTTGTCGATGCTCATGATGTCCCCGGTCCTCTTGATTTTTTATCTGCCGCCATTTTGACCCGGCCGGGAGGCGAGGCCAAGTGTTGCTTCACAGACGGCCCGCAATAGGGGAAGATAATTCCAATAAACAGAGGAGGAAACGAGATGGCGTTAACACTGGGCACGGGCGATTATCAATACCGCGTGCGGGAGGACTGGGCCAAGCTGCCCGATGGGTGGGAGTTCCGGGACGTCGCCGGCGTGGCCGTGGACGGCAAGGACAATGTCTATATCTTCAACCGCGGCGAACATCCCATGATGGTGTTTGACCGCGAGGGCAATTTCCTGCGCGCCTGGGGCGAGGACATATTCAGCCGCGCCCATGGCCTCTATATCGGGCCGGACGAGACGCTGTATTGCACGGACGACGGCGACCATACCGTGCGCAAGATCACCACCGAGGGTAAGGTACTGCTGGAAATCGGCGTGCCCGGCGAAGCGGCGCCCTACATGAGCGGCGAACCCTTTCACCGTTGCACCCACACGGCGCTGTCGCCGGACGAGCATATTTTCGTCTCCGATGGCTACGGCAATGCGCGGGTCCACAAATATTCACCCGACGGCAAACTGGTCATGTCCTGGGGGGAGCCGGGCAGCGATCCGGGCCAATTCAACATCGTGCACAACATCGTCGCCGACGATGATGGCTGGATCTATGTGGCGGACCGGGAGAACCACCGGGTGCAGGTCTTCAACACCGACGGCAAATACGAAACCCAATGGAACAATCTGCATCGCCCGTGCGGTCTGTTCATGCCCAGGGGTGACTGCCCCCATTGCTATATCGGCGAACTGGGCCCCGGCATGCCGGTCAATCGGGCCTCGCCCAACCTAGGACCCCGCCTGAGCATCGTCAGCAATGAAGGCAAACTGATCGCGCGCCTGGGCGGCGAGGACGGCCTGGTCAACGAACCCGCCAAATTCATGGCGCCGCACGGCCTGGCCGTGGATTCCCGGGGCGATATCTACGTCGGCGAGGTCAGCTATACCAATTGGCCGGCCTCATTCGGCGATCAGCCCAGGCCGGAGCTGTTGCATACCTTGAAGAAGTTGGAAAAAGTCGGTTAGAGCAATTTTCAACGACTTGGATTCGCGCTACACGAAAAAGGGGGAGTTTAACGTCATTACCGGGCTCGACCCGGTAATCCAGGGCAACGAACTCATGTGTTTGCCACTCTGGATCCCCGGGTCTCCGCTTCGCTACGCCCGGGGATGACAGCGTGTCGTGTCGTGTGACTTGAATTAGCGCTTGCTATCAAGCTTCGTGGGGTTCCCGCTCGTCGTACAGACGGGCGGCCTGCTCCATGGTCATGAATTCGGCGCCCAGATCGCGCAGTTTGTCGATCAGGCGCTCCAGCATCAGCATGCGGTGGCCGCGGCCGATCACATAGGGGTGGCAGGTGTAGGTGAGGATGCCCCAGTCCGTGCACCGGGTCATGTAAACAAAATCATCGACCCAGTTTTCCAGTACGCTGTTGGCGTTGCGGTGACCAGGCCGGGTGCCGGCCATTTCGAAATGGGGGTGGTCGTCCTGTGACCAGCTAATGGGCATCTCAATCAGCCGGGATGGCGCCCCAAACTGCATGGGTTTTTGTAGTTCGATGACATCGCCCTGGCGCGCCCGGTAGGGGGAGTAATCGTGCCCCATCATGGAACTCTCATAATAGAAATCATGCTTCAACAGCAATTCCAAGGTATGGGGGCTCAAGTCCCAGGCCGGTGAGCGGTAGCCACGGGCCCGCTGTCCGCACAGACGTTCAATGGTGTCGTTGGCGCGGATCATCTCCGCCTCTTCCTGTTCCCGCTCCAACAAGGCGGGCTGGACGTGGGTCCAGCCATGATGGCCGATTTCATGGCCACCTTTGACAACATCGGCGCAGGCGTCGGGGTAGGTTTCGATGGTGAAGCCGGGGATGAACCAGGTGGTGGCGATTTCCTCGGCCTGGAGCAGGGACAGGAGACGACCGGCGCCGACGATACCGAATTCACCGCGCGAAATGGGGGTTGGAGTGGTCATCTCGCGGGCGATATGCCCGGACATAACGTCAAAATCGAAGGTTAAACAAACGATGTGCCGCGCCATGATCCTATTTACCGATCTGTCATTATTGTCTGCTACAATTGTGCGTTTAGATTGGATCGGACGCAATGCGCCTTTTTGCCCGCATGGTGCCAGGTATTATCGCGGCGATGCTCGCCATCGCCCCCGCCGTGTTGGCCAAACCGGCGCCACTGCTGCCCGACGGCCCCTTGAACGAGGCCGAACGCCGCGCCTTTGCCAACCTGGCGCCCGCCGCCACCGCCAACATCAAGCTACCCAACATACCCAGCCGGGACGACATGACGCCGCAGCTCACCAACACGGCGGACGCCCTCGGGATGCCCTTTTCCGGCCGGCTGGCGGAGGGTTATGCAGCCTTCATGGCTGGCGACATAGATCGCGCACTAGCTATGGTGGACGCCGGCATTAAAGATGCCTGGGGTGATCAAATGCGTTTTCGCCTGTCGTTGACGCGGGTGGATTTGCTTTCACGGACCGACCGGTTTGCGGACGCCGAGGCATCCGTTCTGCAAACGGCAGCCCTGGAGCGGGAATTTTGGGGTGAAGTGCTGTTCAGCCGCGCCGTAAGGGGCACCCTACGTGCTCGATTGGGCGATGAGGCGGCGGCGGAAGGCGATCTGGCCCGCGTCGCCCTGGCCTTGAAATCATGGCAACTGCCGCTGGATTACGATTCACTGCCCAATATCACTGATATTACCATGAAGACGGACGTGAAATTCCGTGCCGCCCTGGGCTTGGCCTCGCTCTATATGGGCCAGGGCCGTTACGCGGAGGGCCTGGCCTGGGCGGTCAGGTTGGAGCGGCACTTCATCCGTCTGTTCGCCCTGGCTTCCTCTCCCGAATTTGGCGACATGGTACCAATGATACCGGAAGTTTATCTCGCCCGGGGGGAGAACATGGCCTATCTGGGCGCCGGTGTCCTGTCGGTCCTTGGCCGGCCCGACCGCGCGGAGCCCTATTTCGCCGCCGCCGAGGGGTTTTTCAAGGCCATGGGTTATGCCCACGGCCAGGCCAGAACCGCCGCCCTGAAGGCCCGCGCCCTATATGACAGCGGCCGCTTCGAGGCCTTCGAGACAGCTGCCCGGCCGGCCATCGCCCTTGCCGCCGAGGCCGGTCTGGGCGAACTGGTTTGGCGGCTCGAGGCCCTGCGGGGAGAGCAGTTCTTCCATCGCGACAAAATGGACCTGGCGGAGGCGGCGTTGCGCCGGGCCCAGGATGCCGTAACCCTGGTCAGTGGCGCCTTGGCATCGGATCAATCGAAATTGCGCTTCGGCGTGGGCAAGGAACGGCTGACCGAGCTGCTGGCCGCCGTCGATCTGGCGAAGGGAAACCATGGCAAGTTGTTCCAGGACATGGAACAAGGCCGGGCCCGCGCCTTCGTGGACATGCTGGCCGATCAGGCCGTCGCCTCGGGCGATGAGCGCGACCTCATGGGCGAAATCCGCCGCCTGGAACGGGACGTCCGACGCCAGCGCCTGGCCAACGCCACGCCGGGAACGACCAACAGCTCGGGAATGGCGCGGGTTGAGACATTGCTGCGCCAGCGGGGCGAGGCGGCTGAAAAACTGCGCCAGGCCAATCCGGAACTGGCCGATACCCTATCCGTGGCGACCGTGGCGCTTGGGGATGTACAGGCCCGGTTGCGTCCCGGCGAAGTGTTGGCCTACGCCGTGCCCGCGGCCGCCGATGCGCCGCTGATCTGGCTGTTGATCGACGGGCAGGATACCCGCCTGGTCAAGACCGCCATCACGCAAGCGGAATTGGCGGACCGGTTGGAGGAATTCGTCGATGCCGTGGCCCTTGGCGCCATCGCCGCACAGGTGGACATCGCCGCATCTCTGGTCACCGATCTGGAGCTGGCGCAGTGGGGGGCACCGACAGGCGCCTATGTGGTGCCAGCGGGACATCTTCATTCCGTGCCGTGGGGGGCCCTGGACCGGAACTATTTCATTGCCGTGCTGCCCACGGGCGGTTGGTTGAACCGGCCGGCGGCGGCCGGCGGCGGGGCCACGGCCAGCATCATCGGCGATCCGAAGTTCTTCGGGCAATTGCCCCAACTGCCGGGCGCGCGGGACGAGGCGGCCAAGATAGCCGCGGCCTATGGCGTTTCGCCGCTGCTGGGTGCAGGCGCCAGCGAAGAGGCGCTTCGGAAAGCCATTGGCGGCGGTGTTGGCGTCCTGCATCTGGCCACCCATGGTCTGTTCGACGCCGAACAGCCCTTGAATTCAGCGATCATGCTCTCGGGCCGGGATGGCGTGCGCCGTTTGACGGCGGCGCGTCTGTTCGAAGCCCCCCTGCGGGCCAATCTTGTGGTGCTGTCGGCCTGCGAAACCGGCGTGGGCAGGGCGGTGGCGGGGAACGACTATCTTGGCCTGACCCGCAGTTTCTATCTGGGCGGCGCCCGCACCGTGCTCAATAGCCTGTGGTCGGTGCAAGACAAGGGCACCCAGGCTTTCATGACCCGGTTTCATGCCATCGCACAAACAGGGCCGCAAAGGGGGGATTACGGCGCGGCCTGGCTCGCCGCCCGCGATGCGGTAAAAAAACTGGGCTATCCCCCCGCCGTCTATGGCGCCTTCATACTGGGTGGTTCCGCCCGGCCTTGATGCTGCCCCAGGAAGCCGAGCAGGACCTCATTGAAGGCTTCCCCACGCTCGATATTTACCAAATGGCCCGCGCCTTCAATGATCTCCAACAACGCACCGGGAATTTGCCGCTGCATCTCGCGGCCGATTTCCGGCAGGGTCAGGCTGTCCTCGGCGCCGTAAATCAATTGCACGGGGACCGAGATCGTCGCGATATCAACGGGACGGTCATAGCGCGTGGTAGCCTCGATGGTTTTGATATAGCTATCTTTGTGCAAGGCCTCGATGCTGGCTACCAGGCGTTTGGTATGCTCCGTAGTGGCATTGGCGCTCAACAAAGTCTTGACCAAAGGCTCTGCCATTTCCCGCAAACTCTTGCCCGCGACAAGCGGCCCTTTGCGCAGATTGATGAACTCATCCATTTTGTCGGGCGGCAGGGTTGGCGTCGTGCCGGGGAATGTATCGCACAAGGTCAGGGTGGCGACCCGACCGGGATAGCGGAAATACAGATCCTGACTGATGCGCCCCCCCATGGAAAGACCGACCAGATGCACCTTGGAAATGCCTAGATGGTCGAGCAGGCGGATCACGTCATCGGCGAAGCTGGCAAAATCAAGCGGCCCCTCGTAGTCGTCGGATTGACCGTATCCGCGGGCATCCCACGCCATGGCGTAAAACCGGTCCGCGCAAGCCAGCAGTTGTTCGCGCCAATTCGTCCGGTTGCCGCCGATGCCATGCAGGAACAGCACCGGCGGGCCTGATCCTGCTTCGTCATAGGCGATGCGCGGCGAACCGGGTACATATTCCGTTCGAATTTCCATGTCTTTCCTGTTTTGCTATTGTTGCCGCCAAATAGGAGGAAAGAAGAATGCAAAGACGTGCTTTTGGCAAGACCGGTCTGGATGTTTCCGTGCTGGGGTTTGGCGGCGCTCCCGTCGGGTTTCTGGAGACGGAGCAGCGCGAGGTAGCGGATATTCTCAGCGGTCTACTGGACCAAGGCGTCAATCTGATCGATACCGCCGCCGGCTATTCCGGCTCCGAAGAGATGATCGGCAAGACAATCGGCCACCGCCGGGACGAATATGTCCTGGTCTCCAAATGCGGCCGGGCCATGGACGGCATTGAAGGCGCCGAGTGGTCGGAGGCGGCGGTGTTGAATACGCTGGACCGCGCCTTGATCCGTCTGCAAACAGACCATCTGGACGTCATGCTGTTGCATAGCTGCGATCTGGCGGCCTTACGGGCGGGAGAGGCCGTGGGCGCTCTGGTCAAGGCGCGGGATGCGGGCAAGATCCGCTTTCTGGGCTACGCCGGCGATAATGAAGCGGCGGCATATGCGGCGGGGCTGGAAGACGTCGCCGTGATCGAGACTTCGATCTCCATTTGCGACCAGGCCAATATCGACAATGTGCTGGGCCTCTGTCAGCAAAATAATGTCGGCGTCCTCTCCAAACGCTCCATCGCCAATGCGGCCTGGAAGGGCGCCTCCCAACAGCGGGGCATGTACGTCAACTACGCCGAAAATTATGCCCAGCGCCTGGAGAAAATGGCCATCACGCCCGAAGATCTGGGTTTTTCGGCCGACGCCTGGCCGGAGATCGCCTTGCGCTTTACCCTTTCGCAGCCGGGACTAAGCTGCGCCATCGTGGGCACGACGAAGCCAGGCAGCGTCACGGCAAACCTTGCCGCCGCCGCCAAAGGCCCGTTGCCCGACGATACCGTCGCCGCAATCCGCGCCGCATTTCAACGGGCGGAAGCGGCCACCGGCGAAACCTGGCCGGGGCTGCAATAGTCCACTTTCGAATTCCAAACGGGGCAACCCGCCTGGATTGCCGGGTCAAGCCCGGCAATGACGAATTCGCTAAAATCCGCCAACATTGTCATGCCCGGACGTGATCCGGGCATCCACTGGCGCGGTCGATGAGATATTTAAACTTAGAAATCGATTTAATTCGTGCCCTTGAGCGCCTCTAGCCCGTCACTCAAGGCCTCGCCAAGCAGCCCCATGTCATGGTTGTAGGAAATCATCCGGTAGCCCCGGTTCTTGAGATCCTGGCCCCATTCCAAGGACGGCATCATGGCGCCGGCGGATTTGCCGTTTTTGTCCGCCGCCTCGACGATTTTGTCGATGCCGCGTTGCAGATCCGGGTGCTCGAACTGACCCGGAATGCCCAGTGACAGGGACAGATCCGCATGGCCCAGATGGGCCACGTCAATGCCGTCCACGGCCATGATTTCATCGACATTATCCAGCCCCGCCTTGGTTTCGATCAAGGCGCAGACCAAGGTACGGTCCATGGCGGCAGCGGCCTTGTCGGCCATTTCGCCGCCCGTATAGTCATCATGGGCGCCGCCAAATATGGCGCCGCGCACGCCGGCGGGCGGATAGCGCGTCCAGCTGACCAGCTCGCGCGCTTCCTCCGCGCTGCCCACCATCTGATACAGCAGCCCGAAACCGCCCACATCGAGCATGCGGGCGGTGATGTGGTAAGCCTTGCCCGGCGGCCGGGCGATGGGCACCAGGCCGACCGCGGCGCACAGGGCGAACTGGGTCTTCATGTCCTGGATCGTGAAGCCGCTGTGCTCCAGATCGTAGAGGATGAAGTCAGCGCCGGAATTGGCCACGATGCGCGGCAGGCCGGGGCTCAAAAACTCAAATATCATGGTGCCGTAAACGGTTTCACCGGCGGCGAGCTTGGTCTTCATGGGGTTGGTACGCATGGTTTTTCTCAACTTACAAATTCAATAACGGCATCAAAATTCCCCTCGCGGACCACCACGCGGGCGGCCTCGTCAATCGCCGGGGTGGTGATCGCGCGGACCTTATCCAGGCTATCGGTGCGGACCACCAGGGCGCCGAATATGGAGTCCCGTCCGGCCATGGGCGAGGCGGCGGCGCCATAGCGTTCGCCATAAGCGGCGGGCGTCAGAATGGTCAGTTGGCCACCCTTGAAGGCCACGGAGAGGCTCTCGCCCGACCCGCCCACGTCCGAATGCAGCAGAGAGGCGAAATTTTCGGCTTCCCGTTGGTGGTTAGCCGAGGCGACAACGAATTCCGGCATGGCCTGGGCGCCATTGCCGTGGCTTTGCCATTCCGGCCGCCAGACCAGCTCCGGCGTGGCGTGCTCGCAAAAATATGTCCGGCCGCCGGGGAAGACCCCGGTCCGCACGGCGACGGTGCGGAAGGCGGCATCTTTTGCGCCGCCAGGTAATTCCACGGGCCGGGTAAAGGCCTTGGGCGGATCGCCGGCCATGTCGAGGGACTGCAAATGCGCGAATGTCGCGTCCGCGTCCGTGGTCTTGAAGACCAGGCCGTTGATACCCAGGGGCACTTCGGCGATATCCTTGCGGGGGTTCTCGGCACCAGGCGGCAGACCGATCAATTCCATATAGTCGGTGCCGAACATCATCAGATGGTTGATGGAGCCCAGGGAATGATAGCCCCGTGGCGTCAGGGTAAAGCCCAGATCCCTGAACAAACCCTCCGCCCGGTCCATATCGAACTGAACATTGATGACCGTGT
This sequence comes from Alphaproteobacteria bacterium, assembly GCA_029937535.1. Classification (GTDB taxonomy): domain Bacteria; phylum Pseudomonadota; class Alphaproteobacteria. The sequence continues at coordinate 2,805 of JAPYPT010000063.1, read as the reverse complement.
GGTCCAGTTGCATCATATCCGCCATTGCCTGCCTCCTATCCAACCAGGGTCGCGTAGGTCCCGCGACCCATGGCGACCAATTGATCCTGTTCGTTCATCACGTCGATATCAACCACCGTGACGGTCCGCCCCGTGCGCCGCACCCGGGCCACCGCCGTCAGGGAATCTCCCACCGCCGGCTTCAGGTAATCGATGCGGATGTTGATGGTCGGCACACCGCCGCCCAGGAGCATGCCGATGGCATAATCGCCCACCGTATCGACGAACGAGGCGATCGGTCCGCCGTGAAACTGCTTGGTGCCCGCAACCCGCTCCAGGCTGGGGTTCATGGGCATCTTCACGGTTATTTCCGAGGCCTCGTAATCCAGGGACAGGGCCTGCAAGCCCAGGGTCGAGATGGCGGGGGATTTGTCGAAAGTGGCCTGGATCTGCTCCAGGCTCAAGCGTTCGGGTTTATCGTTCATGTTCGGATCCTCATGGCGTCAGCACGACCTTGCCGAAGACCACGCGGTCCTCCAACAGACGGAAGGCCTCGTTGACCTCTTCCAAGGGCAAGATGGTATCGATCACCGGCTTCAATGACCCATCGCCCAACAGATCGAGCAATGTCGTCAGATCCTCGCGCAGCCAGCCGTTGGCGCCCAGAATTTTCAATTCGTAAGACCAGATGAAGCGCAGATCCTCCGCCGGGTCGTAACCGGCCGTGGCGCCGCAGGTCAGCACCTTGCCGCCGCGATGAAGCACGCGCAGACCCGGCACCCAGGTATCGCCGCCGGTGAAGTTGACCACCACATCGACGCCATCATCGAACCGGCGCCGGTGCGGTTTGCCGAACTTTGTCCAGACCGCCTTCATGAAGTCTTCTTCGATATAATTGATCAGATGATCGGCGCCGATGCCCGCCAAACGGTCCAGCTTATCCTGGTTCGAGGCGCAGGCGATGACCTCGCAGCCGACCCGCTTGGCCAGTTGCACGGCACAGGTGCCCACCCCGCCCGAGGCGCCCAGGATGAGAACCTTGTCACCCTTCTGGACATCACCGATGGTGTACATCATGCGCAGCGCGGTGCCGTAGGCCACGGGCAGACACGACGCCGCTTCATAGGAAATGTTATCGGGCAAGTGAACCAGGTGATGGCTGGGCACCTTGCAATATTCCGCCAGACCGCCATGCCACATTTCGCCGATCAAACCGCCTGGCCCGACCCGGTCCACGGGGTCGATCATGACACGGTCGCCCACTTTCCAATCCGTGATCTCCGCGCCGACCTCGACAATTTCGCCCGAAAAATCCAGGCCCATAATGGCCGGCATGGGCACCTTGATACCGGGCATGCCCTTGCGGGTGAAGATGTCGTGGTAGTTGAGCGAGGTCGCGCCCACCTTAATGACGACGTCTTCCGGCCCCGGCTGGGGGTCGGGAAAATCGTTATCGATCCGGATTGAGCCCGGACCGCCGTGTTGATCAATGACTGCCGCTTTCACGTTGTCTCCTCATCTTGCCAAATTTGTCTGCCCCGTTCGGTCAAGCCCTTACGGTCGATCTTGCCGGGGCCAGCCAAGGGCAATTCGTCCATGAAGATGACCATGCGGGGGTGTAGGTAGGCCGGCGCGTTGGCCAGGGCATGTTGCTTGATTTCGTCCTCGTTGATGTCGGCGCCGGGCGCGCGCACCACGAAGGCAATGGGTTTTTCACCCTTGATATCATCGGGTACGGGAACGACACAGCTTTGCTCCACGCCAGGGTGGCTGACGATGATGCCTTCCACCTCGCCGGGGTAAATATTCTCGCCACCACAGACGAACATATCGTCGTCCCGGCCCACGAAATAATAGGCGCCGTTCGATTCTCGGCGGAAAACATCCCCCGAATCGTACCAGCCGTCGGGCGTGATGACTTCCGCCGTCTTTTCCGGCAGGTTCAAATAGCCCAGTGTATTGGCCGGGGTGCGCTGCCACAACACGCCCTCATCCGCCTCGTTGCCGTCCTTGTCGATCAGCTTCAAATCGACGCCAGGGACCTGAAATCCCGACGACATGCGTGGCACCGTCTTGCCCGCCACGGGGCCCAGCACCATGGGCCCGGCCTCGGTGGTGCCATAGCCGTTCATGATGTCCGAACCGGGGAAGATTTCCTCCACCCGGGCCCACAATTTAGGTGAAACCGGCGCCGAACCCATGCGGACGATGGACACGGAGGAAAAATCCAGGCTTTCCAACAAATCATCCTCCATGAAGGACATGGCCAGCATGGTCGGCACGGAGGTGATCCAGGTGCATTTGAAGCGCTCTATGGCTTGGAGATACTTGCGGGCGTCAAACTCCGGCAGCAGGACCGTCACGGTGGACGCCGCATGGCCGAACAACAGCGTAAGCAGAGCGTTCATATGATACAGGGGTGCGGCGACCAACAAGCGGTGATGGTTAAAGGGCCACTTGGCCATGCGTCCTTTCAGCGCCCATAGATGCCCCTTTTGCGTCAAAGGCACGCCCTTGGGGCGGCCGGTTGAACCGGAGGTGTAGAGCACCATGGCCACGTCTTCATCGCCAGGACGGACGGCTTCAAATGGGCCCGGATCCAGCAAAGCCTCGAAAGCCTCGGCCCCTCTACCGTCGAAATCGGTTACCGGCAGCTCGGCGCTGAAGTTTGCCCGGCGCGGCCCATCGCAAAACATATATTTCGACGAGCTGTCCTCCAGGACGTAGTCAACCAACGCGGCGGGAAATTTGTAGTTGATGGTCACGGCGGCCATGCCAGCCCGCAAGATGCCCAGAAAGGCGATGAGAAACGCCGCGCGGTTGGCC
>JAPYPT010000062.1 GCA_029937535.1 Alphaproteobacteria bacterium | reverse complement strand
GACGCGGCGGTCGAGGCCATGGAGATTGAGGCGGCGCTGGTGCCGTTCTCGCAACAGTTTGAGCATTTTGGCGAAGTTTCGATGCAGGTCTATGACCTGGCCAAGGCCTGGGAGACGTTTCGCGCCGGGCGTGAGCGTCATTTCCTGGAAGAGGCCGACGGGGTCTGGACATACCGCCGCCATTTCGAAATGCCCATCGCGGTTGTGTGGGACGAATTGACCGCACCGGAGTTGAAACTACGTTGGATGGACAGCATGGTGTCGGTCACCGTCGATCGCCCCGAGGGGCGCATCGGCGCGGGCTCGGGATATCACTGTGCACACGAGGCGGCGGATTTCCGCTATTGGATCACCGATTGGGAACCCTTCGATTATTTTTCCACCCGCATCAACGACGGGGCCCGTGAAGGCATAAGCATGCCCGAAACCTATCACCTGTTGGAGACGGAGACCGGGACCGAGTTGCGCTACACGATCGGCCAAGCCCACGACGCCGAGGGCAATCGTTCTAAAATTTCAGAGGAGGAGGCGGTGGGCTTCCTGTCGGAATTCTGGCGACTATCCTTCGATGCGATGGCAGCGCCGCCCAAAGCGGCGGATTAGGCGCGCCAAAATAGTCCACGCCATTGACGGGGCTTGACGGACGATCAGCGGCGCGGCGGTTAGTCGGTCCGGTTGCCGTCTTCAACGTGCGGGGTGTTCCAGCCTCGAAAGTGCACTTGTCCGGGACCATTCATTTAACCGTGATGTCATGCCGCGAACTCTATGCAGCCTGTTCTTACGGCTCTAGTATTTTGCCCTCGTTCTCAGACAACAGGGATTGGAGAGCAAAATGAAAATCGGTAAACTCTTAACGGCAGTAGGCGCCGCCGGTGCGCTGGCATTATTGCTCGGCAGCCCGTTGGCGCTGGCCGCGGATCACTCCATGGGTTTTTTCGTAACCAGTGTCGGCATCGGCGATGGCGCCAATCTTGGCGGTTTGGCGGGGGGCGACGCTCATTGCAAAAAGTTGGCCGAGGCCGCCGGCTCGAAGGGCCGCACCTGGCGCGCCTACCTTTCCACGCAAGTCACCAAGGGGCGCGGCATCGCGGCGCGGGACCGGATCGGACAGGGCCCCTGGTATAATGCCAAGGGTGATTTGATCGCCAGCGATCTTGATCAGCTGCATATCAGCCCCAACCTGGTCAAACGGACCGCCGTCGATGAAAATGGCAAACTGGTCAACGGCCGCGGCGACAAGCCCAACCGGCATGACATTCTGACTGGTTCCAAGGACGACGGCACAGCCTATTTTCCGTGGGAAAAGGGCGATCATACCTGCGGCAACTGGACTTCCAATGACAAAGGCAGCGCCAGCGTCGGGCACCATGACCGCCACGGCGGCGGCAACATTTCCTGGACCTCGGCCCATGGCACGCGCGGCTGCAGTCAGGCCAATCTAAAATCAACCGGCGGCGATGGCCTGCTGTATTGCTTCGCTGCGGACTAACACTGGAAAGCCGGTGTTCCAGCGGACGTCCTATTCAAGGGCGGTGGCGCCGGAAGATGTTATTCAGACAATTGGCACGCGCTTGGCGGCGATGGCGGCGGGTGAGATGACATCCATGTCCACGGGCACGCGCCAACGTTCGGTCAAGCGGACCTTGGGCATCTCGGTGGAATTTTTCGTTCCATCCAGCACGAAGCCTTCGAAGCCGTTGGTCATGACGTCGTTACACTTGTTTACATAGATCGGAAAGCCGCCGATGTAGGGCATGAAAACCCGTGGCCGGCCGGGCACGTTGGCCCCGAGGTACCAGGAGTCGGATTGGGAACGCAACGAGATCTTGGCGACCTCGTTGACGTGATCGACCCATTCATCTTCATCCTTCACCGTGGCTTCTATGGTCTTCGCGCCAATGTCGCGCATATGGCCGATGCAATCGGCCATCCAGTCCACATGCTGCTCGATGGCCTGGATCATGCTGGCGAGCACGGAGGGGCTGCCAGGGCCGGTGATCATGAACATGTTCGGGAAACCGGCTGATGAAAGGCCTAGATAAGTGCGCGGACCGGCCCGCCATTTTTCGGTCAGGGCCAGGCCGTTCCGGCCGGTAATCCGGATATTGTCGAACGAGCCGGTCATCGCCGCGAAGCCGGTGGCGCAGACGACCGCGTCGAGGGGGTATTCGACGCCGTTGGCGACGACGCCCTGCTTGGTGAAGCGTTCGATCGGCTTTTCCGAAACGTCGACCAGAGAGACATGGGGCAGGTTATAGGTCTCGAAATATCCGCTATCGACGCAAAGACGCTTGCCGCCAAAGATATCGTCCGGGCATAGCAAATCCGCCGTGGCCGGATCATCAACAACGTTGCGGATCTTTTGCCGGCCGAAGTCGGCGATGGTGTCATTCGCCTCCCTCTCGAACAGCAAATCGCCATAGGCGCCCAGGAACGGCAGGCCGCCCCGTTGCCAGAAGGTCTCGTATTGACTATCGCGCTCCTCCGCCGTCGCCTCGAGCGCCGGCTGCCCATTGAATTCAAAATAAAACCCGGTTGGCCGGGCGCGCATTTTTTCCCGCAAGCCAGGATAGTCCGCCTTGATCTCCCGCTCCTCTTCCCGGTCCAGCGGCTGATTCCAGGCCGGGACGGAAAAATTGGGTGTGCGCTGGAACACCGTCAACGCCGAAGCCTGCTCGGCGATGACCGGAATGGACTGGATCGCCGACGATCCGGTGCCGATAACGCCAACACGCTGGCCGGTGAAATCGACGCCCTCGTGAGGCCATTCGCCGGTGTGATAAACCGGGCCCTCGAAATCGTCCATGCCTTCGAACGGCGGCAGGTTCGCCGATGAGAGGCAGCCGACAGCCATGATACAAAATTGCGCCGTCACCCGGTCGCCCTGATCAGTCTCGATGGCCCAACACTTCGCGCCTTCATCGAAGGCCGCCGACTTCACTCTGGTATCAAAGCGGATGTCCTGGCGTAGATCGAAGCGGTCCGCGACATGGTTGGCATAGTTGAGGATATCGGGTTGCGGGGAATATTTCTCCGACCAGCTCCATTCCTGATCCAGCTCCTCGGAGAAGGAATAGGAATATTGCATGCTCATAATGTCGCAACGCGCGCCCGGATAGCGGTTCCAATACCAGGTGCCGCCGACCCCGCCGCCCGCTTCATACACCCGCGCCTTGAGGCCAAGGCCCCGCAGACGATGCAGCATATACATACCGGCGAAACCAGCGCCGACGACCACGGCATCGAAGGTCACGTCGACCTCCCGCTCACGTTTACTTTCAGTATTTGGATCAGCAGACACGTTACATATCCTCGCTTACAGCATTCAACTCAGGGAACGGTACAAAATCGTTGACATATTAGAAGATGGGCATTGTGTCGAAAAAGGCCCGCGACTGCAAGATTGGGCTGATTCTCCGGCTCAATCCGGGTTGCCAGCCGCTTCGGCCGCCTTCAACAGGATCGGCACGCTTTCGGTCATGGTATGGACGCCGATGGCGGAGACCAATTCCAGCACCTCCATCAGCTCGTCCTGGGAGGCGCCGTGGCCAATGGCATTCCTGATATGCTGGCGCAGACCGGGTTCGTAAAGATGGGTCGTCGCCGCATCGATAGCGACGTAGACGAATTCCTTCACCTTCGGCTCTAATGTCCCGGTCCGCCAGGGCACCGATGACAGCTTCATATAGGCTTCGAAGAATTCCGGGCTGAGTTGCAGGATGCCCTCCAGGAACGGCGCCCAATAGCCCCGGTTTTCTTCAAAGGCCGCCTTCAGCCCGGTCTGCCGCTCATCCAGCGGTTTCTCCTCCAGCTTGCCGGCGGCCGCCAGTTCCTCCAGCAGGATCGGCACCCCCACGGTGCAGGAATGAATGCCCAGCACGGAGGTCATTTGCAGCACCTCGAACACCTCATCCACCGTGGCGCCGTGGCGCAGGGCATTCTCCATATGAATACGGGTGCCGGCATTGTAGAGATGGGTGGTCGAGGCATCGGCGGCGATATACATGAACTCCTTGACCTTGGGTTCCAGCACGCCATGGGTCCACGGCACCGAGGATAGCGCCGTATAGGCCTCGAAATAGTCGGGGCTAAGGTGCAGGATCTGCTCCCAGATTTCGGCCCAATAGCCGCGATTCTTGATAAAGGCGTCCTTAATCTTTTGTTGCCGCTCGTTCAGTTCAGTCAGTTCAGTCATCGCAAGCTCTCCTTTACGACGGCAGGAATACGCCCTTGCCGGTTTTCTGCTCATCAAACAGCTGATAGGCCTCCTCCGCCTGGTCCAGGCTCCAGCGGTGGGTGAACAGGCTATCCACATCGACGCCCCGTTCGGCGACAAAGCGGGCGCAGTCCGTCAGACCCACGGTGGAAAAGGTCCATGAGCCGATCAAGGTGATCTGCCGGCGCAGCAGATCGGGGCTCACCTCCAACGTTACCTCGCCGCCCTCGCCGACATAACAGCAAGCGCCCCAGGCCCGCGTCGCGCGGACCGCCTGGGCGCGGGCCTCGGGTGAGGACGAGGCATCGAGCGTCTTATGGGCGCCCTCGCCCTGGGTCAGATCCAGGATCGCGGCAACAGGGTCATCAGCCATGGGATCAAGGGCGATGTCGGCGCCCATGTCCAGGCCGAGCTGCCGGCGTTCGGGCGAAATATCAAGAGCGATCACCCGGGCCCCCATGGCATGGGCCAGTTGCGTGGCCGAAAGGCCCACCGGCCCTTGGCCAAAGATGGCGATGGTCTCCTCACCGCGCAACGACAGCCGCCCCAGGGCGCCGAACGCGGTGCCCGTGCCGCAAGCGATCGCCGCACCGGTCTCGAACGAGAGCGCATCGGGCAGCGTCACCAGAGTTTCCACGGGAACCTTCATAAAGGGCGCGTGCGCCCCGTGATCGACCGAGCCGAAGACAACGGCGCCGTCGACGCACATCTGCCGCCAGCCGGCCATGCAATGGCGGCAAACGCCGCAGCCCTGGTAATGGTGGTCCATCACCCGCTGGCCAACCCGTGCCTCGCGCGCGGTCACGGCCGAGCCCAGTTCGACCACCACACCGCACGGCTCGTGCCCCGCGATCACAGGCTCCATGGAGCGTTTGATGCCGCCCCGCACCACACCGGGGATGAAAGGCTCGCGATAACCCTTCAGGTCGGTGCCGCACATGCCGGATGCCTTGATCTCCAGGATCACGTCGCGGGGGCCTGGCCGCGGATCGGGAAACTCCCGAAGCTCCGTTTTCCGCTCGCCCAGGAATACAATGCCCTTCATCTTACAAATCTCCCATGTTTTCGTATTGCTAGCTTCATGATGCGCTCAATCCTCAAGAATTTCACGAATGTAGTCCCGGCTTTTCCATTCCGGATCAGGCGGCGTGTAGCCTTCGCGAGGCGCGTAGATCGAGGGTTCGATGAATTCCAGATGCGGTACGCTGCGGGGACAATTGTAATAGATGTAATCGACCTTAACGCGAATCAAGCGCTTGGCGCCCGGCAGGCCGGCAATCGCCCCTTCACTTTCATCTATGCTGGCCCGGCCGGTTAGTCTGAGGCGCGTCGATGTGGCGTCGAACCTGACGAACAGCAGACCGACCGAAGGGTTGCGCAGGATATTGCCGAGACTGCGGTACATCCGGTTGCCGTCGTAATCGGGCCAGGCAAGTTCATCAGGCGCCGTCACCCGGACAAAGCCGGGCATGCCGCCCTTCATGGAGCAATCCGTGCTGTCTTTCCATGAGGTCGCAAGAAAGAAAAACGGCGCTTCCTCGACCATTGCCCTGTCTTCTTCACTAAAGGTGGCGTGGCGGCGGTGTTCTTCAAGACGATCCGCGACCCGCCGGCCCTTGTAGCGGTCCTGCAACTCCCGCATGCCATCGTGATACATGCTCATGACTTGTGTTCTCCGATATTTCGATGCCCCAACAGTGCGTGATTTTCATCTACTCCCGCAAGCCCTCAAGTTTTACTGGTTTTGTCACAATTGGTTTTGATTCACTGATTATCGGCGCCGCACCACGTTGCTGCTCGATCCATTCATCAAGAATGACCCGAAGACGCCGGCAAAGTTCAAGGATCTGTCGCAATACAAGCCGGCCACGATCCTGCTGACCCATGCGCACGGCGATCACGTGGGCGATGCGGTCGCGATCGCCAAGGCGAGCAACGCCAAGGTGATTGGCGTGTTCGACCATTTGAAGAGTCTCGGTCTGCCCAAGGGAGCCGCCATGGGCGGGGATCCGGGCGGCAAATTCAAGATTGGCGATGTCACGGTGCATATCGTGCCGGCCATGCATTCAAGCAGCCCGGGCGGGCGGCCCTTGGGCTTTGTCATCGAATTCGCCGACGGCCGTTCGATCTATGACACTGGCGATACCTGGATTTTCGGCGACATGTCGCTGATCCAGGAAATCCACTCACCGAACATCATCCTGCTGCAAACCGGTGGCGGCCCCTATAACCAGGACCCGAAGACGGCGGCCCTGGCGATCAGGAAATACTTCAAGCCGGACGTCGTCATTCCCATGCACTACGGAACCTGGGGCATCCTTGCCGGTGAAGATGAGGTCAAAGCCATGTTGAGCGGCACCACCGGCATCAAGTTCATGCAGCCGGGCGATACCGCCAGTTTCTAGACCTTGTTCACGGAACATGAACTAGACGGACCGGGTCCTAAATCTATGCCGCATGGAGAGTATGGGCTTCTCATACAAATAGTAGCTGAGTGTCGATGCCAGAATCGTCAGGGCAAAACCGCCCGCAATCACGGTCACTGAATTAGGGTCCGCATCGGGGAATATCAGAATGCGTACCGCGTTTACCGCAGCCATGTGCATGATATACATGCCATAGCTAATGCTGCCGATAAATTCGACGAACGGATGCCTCATAATGAAAGATAGGATTTGTTTCGGTTGAGTTACGACGGAGATGATAAAAAGCGTCATGACGGCATGTGTCAGTATATCGGGCAGTTCACGAATGGCGATCAACGCGATGACTACCACGGCCAACACCAAGGGCCACCAATAGCCGCTAACAGCTTTTGTGAGCCCTTCGTGGAGACGCTTTTGGTTAAGGCCGAATGCCGCGAGAACGCCCAGGCAAATTGGCGTCGCCATGCTGGTGATTATGGCGTTGCCATTGATACCCAGATCGATGATACCAAATTTTACCAAATAGCCGGCTGCTTGATCGAACAGCAAAAGACCTATTGCCAACACCATGAGCCGATACGGTGATCTGATAAAAAACAAAGCAAGCGGCCACAACAAATAAAATTGCTCCTCCGTTGCCAGAGACCAGGCATGATAAAAAATAACCCTGCGGCCTTCTTCGAGATGAACGAACCAATTATTCGTGAACGTCAGAAAATAGACCAGATTATCCTTGAAGTGATCGACCATGGTGGGGTCGAGGGAGACCATCTCCAGGATTATCAATTGCGCAAAAATAAAGCCAAAATAGATCGGGAATATCCGGAGGATGCGCCGCATCCAGAAATTTGGTAGCGATATTCGCCCAGTGGCTTCTTGTTCCCGCAACAGCAAAGTCGTGATCAAGAAGCCACTGATGACAAAGAACAGCTCAACACCAAAACGGCCAAATAACGGATCGGCGCCCGCGAAATGATAATACATCACCGACACGATACTGATGCACCGGGTACCATCGAGGCCCGGGAATCTGTTGGTTTTTTTGAACTCAAGATGTGACAATTCGCAAAAACCCCTAAGAACTAGAACCAAAACTATAAAATTGGTTCCGGTTCTTGACAACCAAAATGAAACCAATTTAGCGGTCGTACGATTTGCCAGCCTTCCAATCGCTGCTTTAACCCATCGCCGCGCCCGCAGCCCGGCGGGCGGTGACAGCCGCCGCCAAATCTTCGAGTGCCGCGAGGGAGGTCTCCCAACCGATGCAGCCGTCGGTGATGCTCTGCCCATAGGTGAGCGGCTGACCGGGGGTGAGGTCCTGACGGCCAGCGACGAGGTCGCTTTCGATCATGACGCCGATGATCCGCCCGTCGCCGGCCGCGATCCTGCGGCCCACATCGGCCAGGACCAGGGGTTGGTTCTCGGGCTTTTTGGCGCTGTTGGCGTGGCTGGCATCGATCATCACATTGGCCGTCAGGCCGGATGCCAGAGCCACTTCGCAGGCGGCATCGACGCCGGCGGCATCATGGTTCGGCGCCTTACCGCCGCGCAGGATGATGTGGCAATCGCTATTGCCGGCGGTGTTGGCGATGGCGGCCCGGCCATCTTTCGTCACGGCAAGAAAATGGTGCGGCGCGGCGGCGGAGGCCACGGCATCGACGGCGATTTTCACATTGCCGTCGGTGCCGTTCTTGAAGCCCACGGGACAGGACAGGCCCGACGCCATTTCGCGGTGGATCTGGCTTTCCGTGGTCCGCGCGCCGATGGCCGCCCATGACACCAGATCGGCGATGTATTGCGGCATCATGGTGTCGAGGAATTCACAGCCCGCCGGCAGACCGAGATTGTTGATCTCCAGCAATAGCCGCCGGGCCATGCGCAGGCCCCGCTCCACGTCATAGCCCCCGTCAAGACCGGGATCGTTGATCAGGCCCTTCCAGCCCACCGTTGTACGCGGCTTTTCGAAGTAAACCCGCATAATGATCTCCAGCCGATCGCCCAGCCTTTCACGCACTTCGGCCAGACGAGTGGCGTAATCCATCGCGGCCTCCGGATCATGGATGGAACAGGGGCCGATGATGACCGCCAGGCGGCCGTCATTGCGGTGCAGGATCCGTTGCAGGGCCCCCCGCGCGCCAATCACGGTCTGGGTGGCGGCGGCGGTGCGGGGATGGGCGCGGATGATTTCCGCCGGCGTATCCAGCGCCGTGATATTGCGAATTCTTATGTCGTCGGTGCTGTCCAACATCGGTTGGGACTCCTTTTTCAGGGGCCAGGCCGGCGGCATAAAAAAAACCGCCAGCAGACTGGCGGTTTCGAGACTTTAACTTGATCAGATTTTAGACCAAACGAACCCCGTCCTCCGCCAGCGGCATCGGATAGCTAAAGTACCAAAAATAATATGCGGCGCTTTTCAGGTTCATGGCGACGGATATAAGGCGGCCCGGCCCACTTGTCACGCAAAAAACCTCAACTGTTCGAGGGGTAAGCCATGGGCAGGCTCAGGGGCGTGATGTCCAGGCTTGAGCGGCCCAGATAGTCCCGCGCGGGCGTGCCGGCTTCCATGCGGGCCTGGGCGGCGGTCAGGCGGGCCGCGGCACCGGGGCGGTCCAGGGTCAGAACCTGGTGATCCCGTACGACCTGCACGCCATCCACATAGACATCCCTAACCGCCCGTTCGGCGGCATGGTGCACCAGGCTGACAAGGGGATCACGCACGGGCATCATGATCGGGTTTTCCAGATCCAGAACCACGAAATCCGCCTTGGCGCCCACCGCCAGCTTGCCCAGGTCTTCGCGCATCAGGGCCTTTGCACCGCCCACCGTGGCGGCATGAAAGACATCCCCCGTGGAGGCGACATGGCCGTCGCCGCTGGCGATGCGGCCCAGAACGGCGGCCGAACGCATATCCTCGATAAGATTGTGGGGGATGGTATCGGTACCGATCCCTAGGACCACGCCGGCATCCTTGTAGCGGCCGAAATCTTCCAGCATGGCGCCATAGCGCATGAAGGGCGTGGGGCAATGGGCCACCGCCGTGCCGCTGTCGCCCAGCAGTTTCAGGTCTGTTTTGGAATGCCAGTTGATTTGGGAATGCTCGTCGATGAAGATGGCGTGGGCGATGATCGTGCCTTCGCCCAGCACGCCCAATTCGGCCAGAAACTGGATCGGCGTAATGCCATGGCGCTGCACCATGATGTTGAATTCCAGCACGGCCTGGGCGGCATGGGTGGTCCAGGGCAGGCCCCGCTCTCTGGCGGCGGCGCGGCTCTCCACCAGCAACTCGGCCGTATTGTTCTCGATCTGGAACGGCGAGACGATGCCCGACAGCCGGCCAGAGGGGTGCGCCCGCAAATTGTCGATGAACTCTAGCGAGGCGGCGAAATCCTCCCGCCCCTTGGCCAGATCCTCGACGAAGCCCAATTCGTGGCGATTGCTCCGTTGCCATCGCGCGCTGTTGAAACCGGGCGCGGCATACATGCGCAAACCGCTCCGTTCCATCACCTCCGACCAACCGGGATAGGGAAAGGTGACATCGACAAGGGTGGTCACCCCGCTCAACAGCAGATCGGCATAAGCGACCTCGGCGCCATGTTTGAGATCATCCGGGTCGGCGCCGTAGGCACAGGATCGTTCGTACAGACCGGTCATGTAATGCTCTCGGACGCTATGGTCCTCGCGAATGCCGCGATAGAGCACTTCCGTACAGGGATGGGCATGCAGATCCACAAGACCAGGCATCACGCAGATACCGCTGCCGCCGATCACCTCGTCACACGGGCCGTCATAGTGGGGACCGACAAAGGTGATCTTATTGCCCGTGAAAACCAGGTCGCCGCCCTGCAAATAGCAATGGCTCCCCCGCCCCTCGTCCCAGGCAACGATCCAATCTACAGCCTTGAAATGCGTTGTCGTCATATGCCCTCTCCCAATTTTCGAATTATCTTGGGTACCAGGCGCCCCGTCGGCAAGGAATATTTGGCAGGCGGAGCAATGAGGCTTTGGCGCGTTGGGGATTTACCCGGTCAACTCGCCAACTTCGGCTGTCGTGGCCACAGGATCATCTGGGTGCAGCGGAAATGAGCCAGTATTTTTCCGGTTTCCTCTGCCGTTACCGTCGCATCCCAAAGCTGTGTTGTGCGGCCGAGATGCGATGGTTTTGCCGAGCACAATACTTTGCCTTTCAGCGCGGTCCCCACAAAATTAGAGGTAAGATCGATCGTGGTGAAGCCATTGGCCCCCTCGGGCAGATTTCGAACGGCGCCATAGCCACAGCAGGTATCCGCCAACGTCACAACCGAACCGCCGTGGAGGAAACCATGCCAGGCAGTATGGAATTTCTCAATTTCAAGCTGCCCCAGAACTTCATCCGGCTCGACTTTCAGGACCTCGAACGCCAGATGGCCAGGCAGATAGGCAAGCGCCCTGGAGTTCCATTCTTCGATTGAATTGGGCGCGCTGATTTTGACGCTGCTCATTTGATTTTCCTTTGATCTATCTGAATGTTCCGGTACGCGGCGGTGCCTTCATGGCCGCAGCCAGAGTGCCGGGCGGAATGACCGATCGGTAATTTTGGCGGCCAGGACAGGCAGGATACCGCTGCCGATCAAGATGCCCGTCAAAACGAATGCCAATCCGGCAACCAGCACAAAGGTGGCTGTTTCACCAATCAGGAACACACCCAACAACATGGCGGAGATGGGGCTTAGCGTCAGGTAGAGGACGGTGGTTGTTGGAGGCAGCCAACGTAATGCCCAGGTGAACAGTGAAAATTGGATCGCCCCGGAAACGGTTCCGAGAAACAAGACAGCCAGCCAACCTTTATCGCTGAGCAGCGGAAAGGCGATATTGCCGGACTGGTAATAGGTCAGGGGAAATAGAGCCAGCGCCGCGAACACCATGGCCAGGGCCGTAACAAACAGCGGTCCATGGCGCATGAGAGTGCCCCGGCTGAAGACCGAGTAGATTGCCCCGCAGAATACGCCAAGCAACATCAAACCGTCGCCAACGAGGTATTCCGAGGTGGTTAGATTAATCGCTTCCACACCGAAAACGAACGCGATGCCGGTGAATGCCAGGCCAACGGCGCCCAACTTTGCCAAGGTCAGATTTTCCCGGCCAAACATGGCGGCCACGATCAGCGTCTGTATGGGTATGGTGGCCAGGCCAACGGCGCCGCGGGCGGCCGGAATATATTGGAGGGACGCATTGAGCGCCCAAGGAAAAAGGCCAAAAAACAGAACACCGAGCATCGCGATTTTACAATACTCAGCTGGGGAGATTTTGTGTTTTGGCCAAATGAAGAACAGCACCGGCACAAAGCAAATAATCGAGACGACATTTCGATAGAGCGCCAGGGACACCGGATCGGTTTCGCCGATGACAAAGCGGGTTACGACAATGCCCCCACCCGCACTCAGGGCGGCAACGGCTGCCGCAACATGTGCGAAAAAGGTCTTGTTCATGGCATTTGCCCTTTGGGTTGCAGGCATTGCGCCCAGTGACTTTCATTATGCAAGTCACTACATATACAACAAGCTTTAAAATTGCAAGTCACTATGTTAGATACATGGTTAGATGATTTCGATGGTGGTGGATGATATGGCGAAACCGGTCCTGCAAAATGACGGCTACAGCTTCAGATCACAGTGTTCCATCGCCCGTACTTTGGAACTGGTGGGCGACAAGTGGACCCTCCTCGTCATCCGGGACCTCATGTGGCACGGGAAACACACCTTTCAGGTGCTGCAGGAGAGTGAGGAGCATATTCCGTCGAATATCCTCTCACAGCGCTTGAAGAAGCTTATGGCGTGGGGGTTGGTGGACCGTGAGCCCTATCAGGAAAGACCGCTTCGCTATGCCTACCATTTGACGGAACCGGGCCGGTCATTGGAGCCCATGTTGTTGCAAATCATGGGATGGGGTCATGCCCAACTGGATGGCGGGTATTTTGATCCGAAATCCCAGTGCAGCACGACGCCCTAGGCGGAAATACCACGGGGCCCTATCCCGACCGGTCCGGCGTCTATTTTATGCCGTAGCCCATGGCCTTGAGCTGGGCCTTGGCGGCGGCGGCCACGGAGACGCCATATTTCATGCCCCAGGCGGCACCGGCCTGTTGGGCGTGAACGATGATCGAGGGCGCGGCGGCGCGGGCCTTGCTGCCCAGGGGCGAGGTATAAAAGGCCAGCAGGCCGTCAACCTCCGCAGCGGTGAAGGTTTTGGCATAGATTTCAACGATCAGATCCAGGAATTGGCCGCGCCGGGCGGTTAGTTCGGCGGAAAACGCATCCACGTAGGCATCGGCCATTTTGTTCGAGGACCCAGGGTGTCCCGCCAGAAAGGTTTGCCGCACCAGGGGGCGCTGTTTGTCGATCACCGCATCGGCCACGGTGGCGGCGCCATCCAGTTCGATCAGTTGGCGGATCTTGTCTTTCGTACTCTGCCCCGCCTGGGCGGGCGCGGCGGCAAAAAATAGGATAAGGGCGAAAAGCGTCGCGGCGGTGCGTTTCATCAAAAACCTCTTGCGCTGCAATGATTGCGAAGTTCGAACAGGCCCTTAGAATCATAGGGACCCGGCAACGTCAAGTACGCGTCTATGTTGCAGCCGGCCTCACACTGTCATAACTTGTCCCCAAGTAACCGGAAACGGGGACAGGGCATATGCCGATTTCGCATCTGGAGCATTTTCTGATCGTTGCCGATCCAAACGGCATCACGGTGGAGCTTAACTTCCCGGCCGCCGAGGCAGTGGGCCTGGAGGCGCCCAAATTGGCCCTGAGCCTAGGCGGGGAGGATTAGCACCATGACGCCGGACACCACGTCGGAACAAGACAGAACCGGTCATCTCGCCGCCTTTTCCAAAGCCTTCAATGGTAACGATGTGGCGGCGACGGCGGAATTGGTGACGGCGGATTTCGTCTGGATCTTTTATGAAGGTCCCGACAGCCCCGATGGCCGGGTTCTCAGGGGCCCGGCGGCGGCCTGCGCGGCTGTCGTTGAAAGGTCCAGCCAATTGAAAATTCCCATCCGGTTTACCGAGTCAAAACAGTATCATTGCGGCGAGCGGATATTCGCGACCTACCGGGCCATGGGCGAATTTCACGGGACGGGGCCGTTCGACGTGCGCGCGGTTGACATTTATACTTTCCGGGATGGCAAACTGGCGTCCAAGGACACCTATTGGAAAAAGATCAACAACTAGAACAGCCATTGGAAGCATTGGGCGCACTGGATCAGCGGCGGGGACCATGGGGCAATTTATTACTGTAATCGGAATATTCGCGTTGCTGCTTTTGACGGCGGCACCGGTCGCGGCGCAAGAATTTGCCAGCGCTGATTATAAGCTGCGGGTTGTCACTGTCGCCAAGGGTCTACGCTCGCCCTGGGGCATGGCTTTTTTGCCCGATGGCAAGATGATCGTGACCGAACGGTCAGGGGGCATTCGGATCGTTTCGCCAAATGGTCAATTGTCATCCCGTCTGAAAGGCGTACCGAAAGTTTACGGCCATGGCCAGGGCGGGATGTTGGACGTGGCCCTGGACCCGGAGTTCCCGAAAAACAAGCTGATCTATCTAACCTTCGCCGAGCCCGGCGAGAGGGGCGGCGGCACCGCCGTGGCCCGGGCCCGTTTGGACGTAGCAGGCAACCGGCTGCAGAAAGTTACGGTGATTTTCCAGCAAATGCCCAAGAGCAACGGCGGCCGTCACTTTGGCTCGCGCCTGGTATTCGACCGCCAGGGCCTGCTTTTCGTAACCCTGGGCGAACGGGGACAGCGGAATGGCGCCCAGGAACCGGCTATTAACCGCGGCCAGGTTGTCCGGATAAAATCGGACGGCACGATCCCCGCCGACAATCCCCATGTGGCCCGCTTCGGCTACCGGCCGGAGATCTGGTCTCATGGCCACCGCAATCCCCAGGGCGCCGCCCTGCATCCGGTAACGGGAAAACTATGGATTAGCGAACACGGCGCCATGGGCGGCGACGAGATCAATGTATCCGTGGCCGGGAAAAACTACGGCTGGCCGGTAATTGCCTATGGCCGCCATTATTCGGGGGACAAAATAGGCGTCGGCACCCACAAGGACGGCATGGAGCAGCCGGTGCATTATTGGGATCCTTCGATCGCGCCGGCGGGCATGGCCTTTTACACCGGGGACAAGTTTCAAAAGTGGCGGGGCAATCTTTTCGTCGCCGCCCTGAAATTCCGCTTGCTGGTGCGTTTGGTCTTGGACGGCGAAAAAGTCCTCAAGGAAGAACGCTTGTTGGAGGGCCTGGACGAGCGCCTGCGCGATGTACGCCAGGGCCCCGACGGCTATCTTTATTTATTGACCGATTCCAAGACCGGACGGATCTTGCGCCTGGAGCCGGAAAGCCCCTAAATAACGTGCAATCCGCTGTTTCCGGGACCATATTGAAGCCATGGCTATTTTGAAAATCGCCCGTATGGGCCACCCCGTATTGCGCCGCCGCGCCGAAGATATCCCGGACCCGACGGCGCCTGAAATCAAGGCCCTGGCCAGTGACATGCTGCAAACCATGATTGATGCGCCTGGAGTCGGTCTGGCGGCCCCACAGGTGCATGTACCCTTGCGCATGGTGATCTTTCGCGCCCCCCTGCCTCAGACTCACGAACAGCGGGATCAGGAAGAGCAGGAAGACCTGAATGACGAGCGGGAAACCCCGTTGACCGTCCTAATCAATCCGGTTCTGGAGCCGCAAGGCGCCGAAATGGCGACGGATTGGGAAGGCTGCCTCTCGGTACCGGGCCTGCGCGGCCTGGTACCCCGTTATCAGCATTTGCGTTATAGCGGCGTCGATCTGTCGGGCGCGCCCATCGACCGCACGGTGGAGGGTTTTCACGCCCGGGTGGTGCAGCACGAATGTGATCACCTGGACGGTATTCTCTACCCCCAGCGGATGACGGATATGACCAAGCTGATCTTTGACAGTGAAATGCGTCACATCATCGCCGAAAAGCGCGCCCTGGAGGAAGCAGAACAACAGGACGAAACCGCATGAGAGAAGCCCCATGAACGAAGCACTGGAAACAGCCAGGCGGGCGATCCTTCGGGACGCCTTGCGCGCAGCCCCCTTTGACGGCTGGTCGTCCACGGCGCTAAGCCGGGCCACTAGCAGCGCGGGCATCGATGACGCCCTGGCGGTCAAGGCATTTCCGAGGGGACCGAAGCAATTGCTCGCCTTCTTCATGGCGGAGGCGGACCGTGAGATGGTGGCCGAGGCCGCCCGGCGCGGCCTTGACCGGGGACCGGTGCGGGCGCGGATCGGCGGCATGATCCGTCTGCGCCTGGAAATTCTTGCTCCCCACCGTGAAGCCATCCGCCGCGCCCTGGCCCTGCAAATGCTGCCGGGACGGGGGACGGATGCGGTAACCGGATTATATCGCACCGTTGACGCCATCTGGCGGGCTGCGGGCGATGAGAGCACCGATTTCAATTTTTATACCAAACGCGCCCTGCTGGCGGCGGTCTACACCACCACATTGTTGCGCTGGCTGGATGACAGCTCGGATGACAACGAGGAAACCTGGGCCTTCATGGAGCGCCGCCTGGCAGGCGTATTGCGCCTTGGCAAAGTCCGGCGACGGGCGGAAAAACTACTGCGGCGCCTGCCCTCGCCGCTTTCACCCCTGGTACGGTTGCGCCATGGGCGGAGTAGTGGTTAGAGCGTTTTCAATGCAGTCTAAACTACCCGCTCCCCCTTCCCGTCCACCCACAGGGTACCATTAATGGGTGGACGGGAAGGGGGAGCGGGTGGCCTGGCGATTCAACGTTAGTTGAAAATGCTCTAGCCGGTTGGCGTCTTGAGCGTCCATTCCACCGCGTGGCGCAGGACCTTGCCCAAGGCCTGGTCGAACGCCCGGATGATCTGCTTGATGTTCTTGCCTTCGGATTTGATGGAGGATTCGAATGTGCGCGAGGCGACAATGGCGCGCCGGGGCTGTTGTACCATTTTGGCGTTCAGGCGTACCCGGATCGTCGGGATGCCGTCAGTGCCGAAATACTCCGCCTGGAATTCACGCAGCTCCGTAATCAGGTTATAATCGGAACGCAGGCCAATGGCCTTGCGCCCCACGGCAATGATGGCTTCGCTGTTTTCAAAACTCTCCACCAACAAGGTTTGCACCATGCGCGGGGCGCGTTCGGTCCACCGTGCGCGGGCGAAGTATTTCAACTCCGTGGGGGAGGCCCGCAGGGCGATCCGATCCACGTCCAGGCCGCCCGAGGCGACCGGTTCTTCCACCACCAATTGCCAAGTTACCTTTGGCAGGCCCGAGGCGAATGTGCTTTTCGGCGTCAGGGTATACAGATTGGCCGGCGGCCCGGTCAAATTCGGTATCAGGCTATCGCAACCCAGCAGTCCAAACGCCATGGTCGCCACCGCCAAGGCGGACAACAGGCCCCGCCGTATTTCCAGCTTGCCTATCATTCCGTCTCAAAGCCCCCCTGCTGATCGCCAAAGAGGAAATGCGCCGGATCGCTTTGCAGATCCTCAACCAGGCGCGATGCGGAGGCGATCAA
Source organism: Alphaproteobacteria bacterium (assembly GCA_029937535.1). Taxonomy (GTDB): domain Bacteria; phylum Pseudomonadota; class Alphaproteobacteria. Next base: position 5,007 of record JAPYPT010000062.1, on the reverse strand, counting down.
GGCCCGCGATTCTTCCAGGAACCGGGTCAGCTCCAACAAGCCGTCCGTGGTGAAGGCGGTGAGCCCTTCCCGGTTTTCCGACACCAATGTTTGCATATCCTTGCCGACAACTTCAAATTCCCGCGCCGCGGCCCGCAAATCCGTCAGGGTCTGGCGCACATCCCCCTCCATCAGATCATCCGCCGTGCTCAAGGTGCCCCGGGCCACGGACAATGTTGCGTCCGCGCCGTCGATCAAGCCGTTCAGCCGGCCCATGAGTTCGTTGGTTCGCGTGGCGATCTGCTGAATATCACCAAGCATCTGCTCGAATTCCGGCCCCTGCCGGGCCAAGCGCGTACTCAGATCATCCACGTTGGCCAATATTCTGCCAAAGGCCTCGCGGTTGTCCTGGTTGACCAGCTTGGTCAATGCATCGACCAGAATAATCGCCCGATTGATCAACTCCGGCGCCCCGGCGAAAAAGGCCTGGATGGCGGAGCGTTCAGAACGCAGGGTCGGCGGCTCACCCCGCGGCCCCGGGTTTGGCGGCCCCGCGGCGGCCGTGCCACCGCTTAGTTGAATAAAGGCGACGCCGGTGATGCCCTGCAGTTCCAGCTTTGCCACCGTGTCGGCCATGACGGGGGTGTCTTGCGCCACCTCGAGCAATATCCGGACACGGCTGGGATCAGTCGGATCAATTTTGATTTCCGTCACCGCGCCGACGGGAATGCCGTTGTAGCGGACGTCGCCGCCAATCGACAGGCCGGAAACCGCCTCCTCGAATTGAACCCCGTAGTAGGCGAATTGCTGATCGATTTCGATTTTCGCCAGCCATAAGACGAAGCCGAATACGCCGGCGACGATAACCAGAACAAACGCACCGATCACTACATGACTGGCTCTGGTTTCCATCTAGTCGCCAACCTCTTCCAAATCCGGTTGCGCCGCGCGGGCCCGGGGGCCGTGGAAATATTCCCGCAGCCAGGGATGTTCATGGCGCAGCATATCGGCCATGGGCCCAACAACCAAGACGCGCTTTTCAGCCAGCACCGCAATGCGGTCGCAAATGGCGTGCAGGCTGTCCAGATCATGGGTGACCATGAATACGGTCAGTCCCAGGTTTTCCTGTAGTTGTCTTATCAATTGATCGAAATTGGCGGCTCCAATGGGGTCCAGCCCCGCCGTGGGCTCGTCCAGGAAGATCAGATCCGGGTCAAGCGCCAGGCTGCGGGCCAAACCGGCCCGTTTGCGCATGCCGCCCGACAATTCGGAGGGGTATTTCGACCCTGCCTCGGGCGGCAGGCCGACCATGGCGATTTTCAGGGCCGCAATCTCATCCCGCAGGCGGGCCGGCATGCCCAGATGCTCCTTCATGGGCACTTCGATATTCTGCGCCACGGTCAGGGATGAAAACAGCGCGCCGTCCTGAAACAGCACCCCCCAGCGCCGTTCCACCGCCAACCGCTCCTCGCGGGACGCCTGGGCCAGATCCTGGCCGAACACCTCGATCCGGCCTTCCGACGGGCGGTTCAGGCCGACGATGGTGCGCAAAAGCACTGACTTGCCGGTACCGGAGCCGCCGACGATACCCAGAATCTCCCCCTGGCGGACGTCCAAATCCAAATCCTGATGGATGACCTGATCGCCGAACTGGTTTTTCAGGCCCTGGATGCGGATGATATCTTCCACCATGGTCAGACCCCTACCGTGGCGAAGAAAATCGAGAATATGGCATCGACGACAATAACGAGGAAGATGCCCGTCACCACCGAGCGCGTGGTCTGCTGGCCAACGCTTTCGGCACTGCGGGTGACGCGCAATCCTTCGAGACAGCCGACCGTGGCGATCAGAAAGGCGAACACCGGCGCCTTAATCATCCCGACCCAGAAAGACCAGGGCGACAGCGCGCCCTGCAGCCGCTCCAAAAACAAACTGGGTGAAATATCCAAGGCGCCCCAGCACATCAGCATGCCGCCGAACAACCCCATCATGTCGGCAAAAAAGGCCAAAAGCGGCAGCGTGATAACCAGGGCCAGGACACGGGGCAGCACCAGAACTTCCATGGGGTCGAGGCCCAAGGTGCGCATGGCGTCCACTTCCTCGTTCACCACCATGGAGCCGATCTCCGCCGTGAAGGCGCTGCCCGAGCGTCCCGCCACGACGATAGCGGTCAGCAATATGGCAATCTCGCGCAACACCGAAACAGAGATCAGATTGACCACGAAAATCTCGGCGCCGAAGCGCTGCAGCTGGGTCGCGCCCTGATAGGCCAACACCACGCCGATCAGAAACGAGATCAAGCCGACGATGGGCAGCGCGTTGAAGCCGACCTTTTCCATATGATAGACCAAGGGTACCAGACGCAGGCGGCTCGGGTGGCGCAGGGAGCCCGCCAGCGTGACCAGGATCAGACCCAAGAATGCGATCTGCTGCTTGGCCTCTTCGGCCACGTCGATGGCGCCCTTGCCCAGGTGGTCGAGCACCGCGATCAGAGCCAGCGATTGCGGCGGTTCGATTTCGCACGGCTGATCATTGGCGGCGACGGTTTCCAACATCGCCGCGTAGGCGGGCGAAAGGCCCGCATAGTCCGCCTTGCCTCCGCGCTCCCGCGATTCCTTCAAGGTGCGGTACAACAACCAGGCGCCGGCCGTATCCAACCGCTCCACCTGACCCAGATCCAAGGTTAATGGCACCGTGTCCTTGGGCGTGACGCTGCGCAGCAACCGGTCCAGATGCGTCACGTTGGAGGCATCCCAATGGCCGCCGGCCTGTAACAGCATGCCGCCGCCATCTCCCACCGCCGTTTTCAACCAACCATCCGCCATGCGCCAGCGTGACATGGGGTGGGGTCGGCAGGCAAGATGGCAGCTTGTGAAATCAACCGACAAATCAGACTATATTGCCTGCCTTTGTACCGTTCGCCATGAAATCAATCAGATTTGAGAGACCGAATGCCCAAATTCGCCGCCAACCTGGCCATGATGTTTGCCGAATTCGACTACCCCGACCGCTTCGCCGCCGCCGCCCAGGCCGGCTTCAAGGCCGTGGAAAGCCTGTTTCCCTATGTTGAGGGAACGGACGATACCAAAGGCTGGCTTGACGCCGGCGGGCTTGAGTTGGTCTTGATCAACATGCCCGCCGGCGATTGGAGCAACGGGGAGCGGGGCCTGACTTGTCTGCCGGACCGCAGGTCGGAATACCGCGACGGCATCGGTCGCGCCATCGAATATGCCCAGGCCTTGGGATGTAAAAACATTCATTCCGTTGCCGGACTGGCGCCTGATCCCGGACCGGAGCGAACAATCTTTGAAGATACCTACCGCGAAAACCTGGCCTGGGGGGCGGATCAATTGGCGCCCTTGGGGCTAAACCTTATGATAGAGCCCATCAACGGCAAACGGGATGTGCCGGGGATGTTTCTGCAAACCACCAGCCAGGCACGGGGCATCATGGCGGCGTTAAGAAAGCCGAACCTGCGCCTGCAGTTCGATGTTTATCATGTGCAAATCATGGAAGGGGATCTGGTGCGCCGGTTTGAAGACTGCCTGCCGGATATCGGCCATGTCCAGATCGCCAACCCGCCCGACCGCCGGGAGCCCGACGAGGGCGAGATCAATTTCCCCTACCTGTTCAAGGCCATTGATGCATCCGGCTATGACGGCTGGATCGGCTGCGAATATAACCCCCGCGCCGGAACCGCCGCCGGCCTGGGCTGGGGCGCTGAATTCGGCCTGAAAGCAAGTTAGACAAATTAAAGGTTACCCCATGCGCTATTCGATGTTTTCCGTACACGACCATTACCCAGAGGAAAGCCGCACTGTCGCCGAACATTACGGCGAAACCCTGGACCACATCATCCTGGCCGAGGAACTGGGTTACGAGAGTTATTGGCTGGCGGAACATCATTTTCACGAATACGGCTCGGTGCCGAACCCGGCGGTGTTTCTGGCCGCCGCGGCGCAGCGAACCACCCGTATCGGACTGGGCGTGGCGGTCAGCGTGCTGCCGTTTCACCATCCCCTGCGGGTCGCGGAAGACTACGCCATGCTTGATATTCTATCCCAGGGGCGGCTGATCTTGGGCGTGGGTTCGGGCTATGTCGCGCACGAGTTCGAGGGTTTCGGGGTGGCGGGCAAAACCAAGCGGGAGCATTTCGATGAAAACCTCGATGTCCTGCGCCGCGCCTTCAGGGGCGAAAAAATAACGCTGCAAAGTGACTTCAACAGCATCGACAATGTCGGCACCAACGTCTGGCCGCTGCAGCAACCGCACCCGCCGATCTATATGGCGGCGCTGCGGCGGGAATCAGCCTATTTCATTGGCCGTCAGGGCTATCCCATGCTGGGCATACCCTATGCCAGCGTTGATGAACTGGATGAACTGGGCGGCATGGTCGAGGATTATGAACGGGGCTGGCAGGAATCGGGATCGAGCGGGCCGCCGCCGCCCGTCTGTTTCGCCTTTCACACCTACTGCGCCGAGACCGATGCGGCGGCCCGGGCCGACGCGGAGGGGCCGTTCGACTATTACGTCCGGACCCGGCTGTACGGGAAATCCGCCGGTTGGGACGAAATTACTCAGCGCCGCTATTGTTTGATGGGCGGTGTGGACACTTGTATCGAACGCATTGGCGAGATGCGGGCCTTGGGTATCGGGCACGTGGCCATGATGATGGACTTCGGTTGCATGGGGCGCGAGAGGACCCAGGCCAGCATGCGTCTATTCGCCGAACGGGTGATGCCGGCGCTGTTTGGCGGCTAGGAATTGCCGCCACGTCGCAAGAGCGCGGTCAAGCCAAGTTAAAAAAAATCGTACAATTAAAAAATTAGGCGTTGACGTAGCGGCCTCAACAACATTGTAATGCGCATGACAACAAAACTAGGGAAATTGTTCCAGGGAGGCTATCGTGGGACTTAAAGGAATACTTAAACTATCTACGGCTGCCGTTGTGTCATTGACACTGGTGGCTGGTGCATCGAATTCCGCCTTTGCCGTTGAGAAGCTAAAGTGGAAAATGCAAAGCGCGTT
>JAPYPT010000061.1 GCA_029937535.1 Alphaproteobacteria bacterium | reverse complement strand
TGCTGCTGGATTTTCAGCAGGATGGCGGAGAAATCGCGGGTGCCCACGGGGATCGCGATTTCATCGATGGCATCGGCGCCGTAGTTGGTGGCAACCATCTTGGTGGCCTTGTTGGTATTCTGGCCCCAAACATAGTCGTTGTAGAGGAACATCCATTTCTTGCCGAACGCATCGATGGCGTTCTTGGCCGCGGCGCGGGAAAAGTTCTCGCCGCTGCCGTCCCAGACGAATTTCACCCGGTGGCAGTTCTTGCCGGATTCAGTGGGCGAGGACGAATTGGTGTTGAAGTAAACGCAACCGTACTTCTGCGCCACTTGGCTGATCGCATTGGCGGTGCCGGACTGAATGGCGCCGACCAGGAAATGCACGTTCTCGCGGGTGATCAGGCGTTCCGCCACGCGGGTGCCGGTCTGCGGCGTGGTCTCGGTGTCCATCCAGACATATTCGACCTTGCGGCCCAGGATGCCGCCCTTGGCGTTGGCCTTTTCGATGGCCATGATGGTGCCGCGCTTTTCGGCCTGGCCCGAGTTGGCGAACTGGCCGGAGGCATCATGGGTCAGGCCGATCTTGATCGGCTTGGCCGAGCCTGCGGCCCAGACGCGGTTTTGGTTCCATGGGCCGAAAAATGCGGCGCCGGCGCCGGCCGTGATGGCCGTGGCCATGGCCGTGCTTTTTAACAGTTTACGACGGGTAATTTTAGAAGACATATCGGAAACTCCCTAGTTGTAGTGGTTGTGGTTGTGGTTGTGATCTTCGAAAGCCCTGAGAATTCCAGTTCAGGGCGCGATGGATGTGGTTTCAAAATCAGCCGGAATGGTGATTTCGATCACGGTGTAATCGTCGGAATACTCAATGACGCGGTGTTCGATGCCCGGTTCCTGATACATGCAGGAACCTTCCTCGAAGCTAACTTCGCCCACGCCCTCGAAAACACCCGGGCCCAGCCCTTCAGGACGTAGACCATCTGATAGTCGAGATTGTGGGTATGCAGATCGCCGGGCTTCTCATAGGGGCCCGATGGCCGAATGACATGGGCGCGCACCTTGCCGCCCGTGGCTTCCACCATGCCAAGATCGCGATATTCAAAATAACCGCGCAGGCCGCCATCGAATTCTGCATCGGCGGCGTGGGAGACATGAAACTTGCCCTTGCCAAAACTCGGATCGAGCCCTGCTTGGTTACCGTCCTTGGTCTCTCTGGCTGTCATGATTGCTCCCAATTTCATGTTTCAGCCGCCGCCGAGATCAAATTTTGCTCAACTCGGTAGCGTTGTTACGTCGATATAACATCCTATTTTTAAAAAAAATAAATAGTATAAATATATTTTATTTTTTTCGAAGAAAAATGGCAGTTTTCTGTGTTCTACGTATATTTAGATAGGATTTAAACCACATTTTCTTCATCCTAAACTACAAATTGTCAAAATTATCAGGCGATAAAATCCGATTATTATCCATTCATAAGAATTATTAGAAAGCAAATTTTTACCGGGTTTTTAGATTATAAATAATATTTTTATTGTAATAAATTTACATTTCACATACTCTGCGCCGGAACGCATTTCATGCAAGAAAAAGGGTTTTTTGGTTTGGCCACGGATAGTTTATTGGAGATCAACAGCCTTCGCGGACCCACGAGCGCGCCGGCGCTGTACCCGCGTAGCGGCATTCACGGCACCATCGTGCATGCCATCGGCAGCGATATCGTCAACGGTGAGCTGCAACAGGGACAAAGGCTGCCGGGCGATCAGGACTTGATGGCCCGGTTCCAGGCCTCCCGCACCGCCCTGCGCGAGGCGCTGAAGGTTCTGGCTTCGAAGGGATTGATCGAATCGCGCCAACGGGCCGGCACCCGGGTGCGCCCGCGCGGCGATTGGGACCTGCTGGACGTGGACGTATTGTCCTGGCACCGCCCGGAAAACATCAGCGAATCATTCACCGCCGATCTGGTGGAATTACGGGAGTTGATAGAACCCGTTGCCGCGAAGCTGGCGGCTGACCGGGCCACGTCCGACGATCTGACCCGGATCGAGGCGGCCTATCTACGCATGGAGAAATTCGTCGATGACTACGAAGGCTTTTACGTGGCCGACGTGGATTTCCATCTGGCCGTGCTGAATGCCTCCCACAACCAATTGGTCCAACGCCTGGCCGGTATTATCGGTACTGTTCTGGGCCTAAGTTTTAGCTTGCAGAAACAGGCCCGCATTCCCCTGCGGGAGAGCCTTGAAAGTCACTATCAGGTGTTCGAAGGTATCCGCCAGCGTAACCGCCGGGCGGCGGAACGCGCCATGCGCATCACCATTCGCCGGGGCCGCAATACCCTAAACCAACAGCGCAAGTCCGTGCGCGATCAGGCTTTTCAGGCGCCGTAATAGATCTCGAACATCGCCCACAGGCCTAGGAACGCCGCCGCCGCCGTCAAGATCAATCCGGAAGCCACACGCAGCATAAAGCCGAATTCACGGCCCACATCGCCCTTGATCGAACGCTGACGGCGGCCGGTGTCGCGATCCTGTTCTTGCAACTGGTCCCAGTTCTCCATGCGTTGGCGCAAACCCTTCAGCCCCAAGGCATCCGCTTCCGCGCGCGGCTCGCCCGCCAGGTAGCCCCGCACCTTGGCCAAACCGATGAAGACCAGAAAGGCGCCACATCCCACCGAGAGCACGATGTAAAAAACCGTCTCTGACCATGAGGCCCATAACGCCAGAGGCGTGATGGCGGCAACAACGCCGGCCACGGTCAAGCCAACTTCGATCAGGCCAAGAGCCAATTTCGGCTGTTTCTCGTACGCGGTCATGGAGACTCCACAATTGCATCGTTGAAATCCCGCACGGCGGCGGCGGGACCATTGGCATAGTTCCATACACCAGCGACGACGGAAAGGAAATCCGCGCCCGCCGCCACCAGGGGCCGGCAGTTGCCCACGGTGATGCCGCCGATGGCGACGCATGGCACTTCGAACAGACCCGACCACCACTGCAAAATTTCCACGTCCGCCGTGGCCTTGGCCTGCTTTGTATCCGTCGCGAAAAAAGCCCCGAAGGCCACATAATCGGCGCCCGCCTCCGCTGCTTCCATGGCCAAATGGCGGGAGGCATGGGCGGTGACGCCGACGATATGGTCCGCGCCCAGGATCGACCGCGCCTCCGCATAGGGCGTATCCTCCTGGCCCACGTGACAGCCGTCGGCGCCCAGTTCCGCCGCCAGGTCCGGGCGGTCATTGATCAGAAAGGCAACTTCATGGTCCTGGGCGATGGGCATCAGAACCTCCGCCGCCCGGCGCACGGCATCGTCATCCGCGTCCTTGAGGCGCAATTGCAGGCAGGCCACATCGCCGCCGTCCAAGGCGGCGCGCAGGTCCTCGGCAAATACCGGAAGGTCAAGGCTGGGCGGGGTAATCAGATACAGGCGGCAACGGTCCAAATCGACACTCATTCAAGCAACATCCATTCCAGCGATATCTATTTATGCGGCATCTGGTTCCATCGAACTATCATATTCACCATGGCGCGCCAGACCGTTCATTTTGGCGCGATGGGCAAAAGCGGCCTGGGCGGCGGGAACATTCTCCGCCTTACCGCGCCAGGCCTGCAAGGCCGAGGCTTGCAACGCGCGGCCGTAGGAGAAGCTCAATTCCCACGGCATCGCACCCAGACAATTCATTTCGTTCAAATGCGCCGTGGCCTCCACCTCCGATTGCCCGCCCGACAGAAAGGCGATGCCCGGCACGGCGCTGGGCACGTGCCGGCGCAAGATCTTGACGGTCATTTGCGCAACCTCCCGGACGGAATTCTGCTTTTCGCAGGATTTGCCCGGAACAACCATGTTCGGCTTCAAAACCATGCCCTCCAATACAACATTCTGTTTGAAGAGTTCCCGGAACGTCAGTTGCAGCGCCGCCTCCGTCACCTCCGCGCAGCGCTCGATGTCGTGGCCGCCGTCCATCAGCACCTCCGGCTCGACGATGGGCACCAGGCCGGCCTCCTGCGATAACGCGGCATAGCGGGCCAGGGCGTGGGCGTTGGCTTCCAGACAGGCGCGGCTGGGCATCGAGGCGCCAATTTCAATCACCGCCCGCCATTTGGTGAAGGCCGCCCCCAGTTCAACATATTCCGCCAGGCGTTCACGCAAGCCGTCCAAACCCTCGGTGACTTTTTCATCCCTTGAGCCGGCGAGATCCTTGGCCCCGGCATCGACCTTGATGCCGGGCAGGATACCCTTGTCCCATAGCAGCTTGGAAAATGGCACGCCGTCGCTGCCCGATTGCCGCAGGGTTTCATCGTACAGAATAACGCCCGAAATTTGCGCCTCGGCGCCGGCCGTGGTGAACAGCAACTGCCGGTAGTCGCGCCGGCTCTCCTCCGTCGAGGGGACATCGATGCTATCCAGGCGCTTTTGAATGGTGCCCGTGCTTTCGTCCGCCGCCAAAATACCCTTGCCGGGCGCCACCATGCGCTGGGCGTTGGCGACAATATCCAATGTGGTCATATCAAAGCTCCCTATCCGCAGCTTTCGATGCTTCGCTATATTAGGCCTTTTCCACTCCCGGCGCTACTTATCCGCCGCTAAAAGGTCGTCGATTTGCACTGTGATATGGATCGCGTCCGCGCCGGGGTCCCAGGCCCTGGGGGGCCGGGCCAAGACTTCGCCGCCGTGGGCCTTGGCGATCTGTTGCACCTTTGCCCGCACCGCTGATTTGCCCCGCAGGACCAGACCGCGCCAGCCCAGGCTCAAGGCCATTTGCGCCAGGGCGCCATCATCGCCGCAATCCAGGATGGCCCGGCAGGCGGCCTTGGGATGGCGCGCTTGGGCAGCCTCCACCATGGCCAAATAATATCCGGGCCCGCCATAGGCCGCGGCCCCCGGCGCGGTCAGCAAGGTGACGGGCCGGTCACGTTCCGACGCCGCCGCCAGCGCGCATTCGGCCTGATGCAAATTGTGAAAGATGATCGCGGGCATGACACAGTCATAGTCCGAATCCCTACTGGTCTTCCAGCGCCTTGATGCCGGGCAGGGGTTTGCCTTCCAGCCATTCGAGAAAAGCGCCGCCGGCGGTGGAGACATAAGTAAAATCATCCGCCGCGCCCGCGTGACGCAGGGCGGCAACCGTATCGCCGCCGCCCGCCACGGACGTCAACGTGCCGGCCCTGGTCAGGGCGGCGGCGGCCTGGGCGACCTTCACCGTGCCGCCGTCGAAGGGAGCGATTTCAAAAGCGCCCAAGGGACCGTTCCACAGCAGGGTTCGGCAAGAGCGCAAGCGGTCGGTCAGGTCCCGCACGCTGGCGGGGCCCACATCCAGGATCATCATGCCATCGGGGACCTTGTCCACCGGCACGGTGGCGCTGTCGGCGCCGGCCTTGAACTCAGCAGCCAGGACCACATCGACCGGCAGCACGATTTCGCATCCCACCGTCCCGGCCCGGGCCATGATCTCCCGCGCCGTGCCGGCAAGGTCTGCCTCGCACAGGGAGGCGCCCACGTTGACGCCCTTGGCAAACAAAAAGGTGTTCGCCATGCCGCCGCCGATGATCAGTTGATCCACCTTGTCCAGCAAATGGCCCAGGACCGCCAGCTTGGAAGAGACCTTGGCCCCGCCAACCAGGGCGGCGACGGGCCGCTTGGGCTTCGCCAGGGCAGCTTCCAGGGCCGCCAGTTCCGCCTGTAACGAGCGACCGGCGGCGTTGGGCAACAGATGCGCCAGCGCTTCGGTCGAGGCATGAGCGCGGTGGGCGCAGGAAAAGGCGTCATTGACGTAGAGATCGCCCAAGGCCGCCAGACGCCGGGCGAAACCAGGCGCGTTGGCTTCCTCGCCGGGATCAAAGCGTACGTTCTCCAGCAACAACACATCGCCGCCGCTCATCGCCGCGACCGCCGCCGCTGCCCCGTCCATGTCGGCGAAGGCCACCGGACGATCCAGGGCGGCGCCCAGGGGCTCCGCCAGCGGCGCCAGGGACATCTCCCCCACCACCTTACCCTTGGGCCGGCCGAAATGGGACAGCACGATGACCTTGGCGCCCTTGTCGGACAACTCGGACAAGGTCGGCGCCGCGCGATCAATCCTGGTGGCATCGCTGACCCGGCCATCCCGCATGGGAACGTTCAAATCAACCCGTACCAACACCCTGGCCCCCGCGAGGGACAGATCATCCAGGACCCGCATGCCCGGCTGGGGCCTAAAGCTTGGCCAGGGCGACGGCGGTGTCGCTCATGCGGTTGGAGAAGCCCCATTCGTTGTCATACCATGCCAGGATACGCACGAAGCGGCCGTCAATCACCTGGGTCTGGGTCAGATCGAAGGTGGAAGAAGCCTGGTTGTGGTTGTAGTCGATGGATACGGTGGGCGTATCCGAAGTCTCCAGAATACCCTTCAGCTTGCCATTCGCGGCCTTGACGATCGCGGCGTTGACCGCCTCGACGGAGGTTTTCTTTTTGCTGCGGAATTTGAAATCGACCACCGAAACATTCGGCGTCGGCACCCGTATCGAGGTGCCGTCCAGCTTGCCGGCCAACTCGGGCAGCACCAGGCCGACGGCCTTGGCGGCGCCGGTGGACGTTGGGATCATGGACATCACCGCCGAACGCGCCCGTCGCAGATCACCATGCAGGGTATCGAGCACCGGCTGATCGCCCGTGAAGGAATGGATGGTGGTCATAAAACCATGCTCAATTCCGACCGCCTGGTTCAGCACGAAGGCGACCGGCGCCAGGCAGTTGGTGGTGCAGGATGCGTTGGACACGACCTTATGGGACTTGCGCAGTTTGTTGTGATTGACGCCGTAAACCACGGTCAGATCCGCATCGCCCGAAGGTGCGGATATCAAAACTTTTTTGGCGCCCGCCGCCAAATGCGCCGAGGCCTTTTCCCTGGGCGTGAAAATGCCCGTGCATTCCAGCGCCACGTCAACCTCCAGCTTGCCCCAGGGCAGATTGGCGGGGTCGCGTTCCGCCGTTATCTGGATCGTGCCTTGGCCCAGATTCATGCCGGTCTTGGTGGTTTTAACCTTGCCCGGAAACGGTCCGTGCACGGAATCAAAGCGCAACAGATGGGCATTGGTCTCGATCGGGCCAAGGTCGTTGACCCCGACCACCTTAATATCCTTGCGCCCGGATTCCGCAATGGCGCGGAGGACCAGGCGGCCGATGCGCCCAAAGCCGTTAATGCCGACACGAACTACCATTGTGCTCTCCTATCCGTCCTGTTGTTTCGCCAGTTTCGCCTTGGCCAGTTCGACCACGGCTTCGGCCGTAATGCCAAAATGCTTGTATAAATCCTTTATCGGGGCCGAGGCGCCAAAGCCAGCCATGCCGACAAAACCACCCTCCGGGCCCAGATACCGGTCCCAGCCCATGGATACCGCCGCCTCGATGCCGATGCGGACCGTGCCCAGCCCCAAGGTCCGAAGACGGTAATCGTCGTCCTGTTCCTCGAACAATTCCCAACACGGCATGGAGACCACGCGCGTGGCAATGCCGCCGCTTTGCAACAGATTGCGGGCCGCCACGGCGATGGATACTTCCGAACCCGTGGCCAGCAAGGTCACCGCCGCAACTTCGCCACCTGAACCACCCTGGCCATCCGCGGCAATCAATTCATAGGCGCCACGGGCGCAGGCGTTGTCGTCTTGATAGTCCAGCCGCACCGCCGGCAAGCCCTGGCGGGTCAGCGCCATGACCGAGGGCCGGTCCTTGGCGGCCAGGGCCAATTCCCAGCATTCCGCCGTTTCCATGGCGTCCGCCGGACGAAATACATTCAGGTTGGGCATGGCCCGCAGGGCCGCCATATGTTCCACCGGTTGATGGGTTGGTCCGTCCTCGCCCAGACCGATTGAATCATGGGTCAGAACATAGATCACCCGGCAGCCCATGAGGGCGGAAAGGCGCATGGCGCCCCGGCAATAATCCGAGAACACCAAAAATGTGCCGCTGTAGGGAATGAAGCCGCCATGCAGGGCCAGGCCGTTCATGGCCGCCGCCATGGCGTGCTCGCGCACGCCATAGTGAATATACCGGCCGGAGAAATCATCCGCCGTGACAAAGCCAAGCTCCGGCGTCAGAGTGTTGTTGGATCCGGTCAAATCAGCCGAACCACCTACCGTTTCCGGCACCACCTGGTTGATCACTTCCAGGGCGCGTCCCGATGCGGCCCGGGTTGCCATTTGCGGCTTTTCCTGGGCCAGTTCTTTTCGGTAATCGGCCATGGCCTCGATAATGCCGGCGGGCAAATCGCCCGCCATGGCGCGGTCAAAGGCAATGCGGTCGTCCTGCGCCAGGGCCTCCAATTGGTCCTGCCAGGCGGCCTGGCCGGCGGCGCCGCGCGCGCCCACTTCGCGCCAGGCGGCCAGGACATCGGGTGGTATTTCAAACGGTGCGTGAGGCCAGTTCAGTTTTTCCCGCGCGCCCGCGATTTCATCATCGCCCAAAGGCGCGCCGTGGGTCGCCGAAGTTCCCCCCTTGGTGGGGGCGCCATAGCCGATGACCGTGCGGGCCGCGATCAGGGACGGTTGGCCGCTGTGCCGCGCCGCCGCGATCGCCGTCTCCAGGGCTGCGGCGTCGTGGCCGTCGATCCTGACCACGTCCCAGCCATAGGCGGCAAAGCGGGCGCATTGATCGTCACCGACACTCAAATCGGTACCACCGTCTATGGTGATCCCGTTGTCGTCGAACAGCACGATCAGCCTGCCCAGGCGCAGATGCCCGGCGAACGACGCGGCCTCGTGGCTGATGCCTTCCATCAGACAGCCATCGCCCGCCAGAACGTAGGTGAAATGGCTTACCAAATCATCGCCAAACCGGCTGGCCAGCATACGTTCGGCAATGGCCATGCCGACGCCCGTGGCCAAGCCCTGTCCCAAGGGCCCGGTGGTGGTCTCGATACCCGCCGCGGCGCCGAATTCCGGATGGCCGGCGGTATGACTGCCCAATTGGCGGAAATTCCGCAGCTGACCCATGTCCATGTCTTCATAGCCGGTCAGATGCAGCAGGCTGTACAGCAGCATGGAGCCATGACCCGCCGACAATACGAACCGGTCACGGTTGGGCCAATGCGGCGTGGCGGGATCGAAATTCAAGAACCGCGAAAACAATACGGTCGCCATGTCGGCCGCGCCCATGGGCATGCCGGGATGCCCGGAATTGGCGGCCTGGACCGCATCGGCGGCCAAAAATCTGATGGCATTCGCCATTTCGCCGTGGCCGGCGGCTTCTGGCGCCGCCTTTATCTCGCTCGGTATCATGTAAAGTCCCGGATTTGCGGTTGCATCAGGTCAACACTCGTCAAATACAGCGGCGGGTTTTTTGCATCTGGCAATCGGATGAACAAGTCTGGTGGACGGGCAACCTAGTGGACGGGCGAAGAGGGAAGAATTTCACCCTTTCCGCATCGCCGGCCAACATAGCCCTTCACCTTCCAAGGTCAACCGGGAATAGACGTTTGAGGGGCGCAAATTAGTCTTTCCGCCACATTCGGGTTCGCAGACAGGTTGACGGGGTGGCGAGGCGGGCTTTAACCTACGCCCGAAGGATCTTGTGCAAGCCTTTTTTAAACAAGACGGAATCCAAGATGGCCGATGACGCTGGCGCGAAAGCAAGACTGGAAGTGGCCGTACAACGGCTGGAAACCGCCCTGGGCCGGATCGCCGAACGGGGCGGTAGTGGGGCGGCGGACATGGCAGGTCTGCGCCAGGAATTGAGCGGCCTCGAATCGGATCTGACGGCGGCGCGGGTCGAGCGGGACGGCTTGGCCGAGGAACTGGCCCAGGCCAAGGCCGAAGGTGCCGCCCTGCAAACGGCGATGGATTCGGTCTCCACCCGCCTGGACAAGGCAATTGACGCCGTGCACGCCCTTTTGGACGAGTGAAATGGCGCAAGTCAATCTGCAGATCAATGGCCGGGACTATCTGATTGCCTGCGAAGACGGTGAAGAAAAGCATCTGACATTCCTGGCGGAGTACATCAACCGCCAGGTGGAGGGACTGGTGGAAAATGTCGGCCAGGTTGGCGAGGCGCGCCTGTTGCTCATGGCCTCGCTTGTGGTCGCGGACGAACTGGCGGAGACCAGCCAGGAGCTGGATGCCATGAAGGACGGCGAAACAACGGCCCCGGAGTCAAACGACGTTTTCGACCGCGAGGCGTTGAATAAGTTAAGCGCACGCATCGAAGACATTGCCGCGCGCCTGGAGAGCGACTAAATAGGAGTATCGGGCGGGTTCTGCCGGGTTTGACGAAAAACGGTTCCCTGGGCCAATACCGTTAGAAAGGGAGCTGCCTCTGTTGGGATCGTGGTCCTGGCATCGCGGCGCCCACCTGCGTGAGCAGGCCACAGCGGAGCAAGGTATTTCGGCGGCTTGGCGGTCCCGTCCGTCCCATCACCATCAATCGTGTTATCAATCGTGGCATCAAACGTGGCATCAAACGTGACGAGTAAAATGATTGCAGATGAAAAAGCCGTCGCCCGCGCCAGAGCCCGGGCCCTGCGCGCCGACATTCCCGAGACGGACCGGATCGGAACCGGCGTCAGGGCGGCGGCATTGTTCCTGGATGCCATCCCCTTGCCGGCGGCTTCCGTCATTTCAGTCTATTGGCCATTGGAAGCCGAATTCGATAGCCGCCCGCTGATGGAAGTCCTGCTGAAGAACGGTCACGCCATAGCCTTGCCCGCGGTGGTCGGCGCCAAACAGCCATTGGTTTTTCGCCATTGGAAACCAGGCGACGCCATGGCCCAGAGTTCATTTGGCATTAAGGAACCACTTGCCGAGGCCGGCGATGTCCAACCCGATCTCATTGTCGCGCCGCTTGTGGCCTACAATGCGCAAGGCTTCCGATTGGGTTATGGCGGCGGTTTTTATGATCGTACATTGCGGGTCCTGCGCGAAACGGCGCCGGATCTGCTGGCGGTTGGGTTGGGCTTCGCGGCACAGGTCATGGCGGAATTGCCATATGACGACAGCGACGAGCCGCTGGATTGGCTGGTCAGCGAACGTGGCGTGCAAAAGTTCCAACGTTGATCGAGATGGTTTGTATGTTCGCTATTAAGAAGGTAACCGCGTGAAACTGCTTTATCTTGGCGATTTGGTTGGCCGTGCGGGACGCACGGCGGCGATTGAACATTTGCCCCGGCTGCGCAAGGAGCTGAGCCTTGACTTCGTCATCGTGAATGGGGAAAACGCGGCCAACGGCTTTGGCATTACGCCCAAGATCTGCGACCAACTTTACGCCGCCGGAACGGATGTCATTGTATTGGGCAACCATGCCTGGGATGCCCGCGAGATCATTCCCCATATTGACGGCGAAAAGCGCCTGGTGCGGCCGCTGAACCTTCCCGAAGGGACACCGGGGCGTGGCGCCGGCGTCTATGAAGTTCCCGGCGGGCGGCGGATCCTGATCGTTCAGGTGCTGGGACGGATTTTCATGGATCCCCTGGACGATCCATTTGCCGCCGCCTTGGGCGCTTTGAAAAATCAAACCCTGGGCGGCAGCGTCAATGCCATTTTTATCGACATGCACGCCGAGGCGACCTCGGAGAAAACCGCCATCGGCCATTATCTTGACGGCAAGGTCAGTTGCGTCTTCGGCACCCATACCCATGTCCCCACGGCGGACGGCCAGATCCTGCCGGGCGGCACGGCCTATATGAGCGATGTTGGTATGTGCGGCGACTACGATTCGGTCATCGGCATGGAAAAAGCGGAGCCGATCCGCCGGTTCACGCGCAAAATGCCCGGCAACCGGTTCGCGCCCGCCAGTGGCGAGGCCACGGTCTGTGGCGTCTATCTTGAAACCGATGATAAAACGGGATTGGCGACCTATCAGGCACCCCTGCGCGTCGGCGGCCGCCTGGCCCCGGCCTGGCCCCTGGCAAGCGGACCGGAAACCTAAAGCGTCTCGCTCTAACTGGCTTGTTCGGCCAGCTGCCCGGTCAGATCGTTGCAGCGCTCCGCGACATAGCGCAACCGCTTGGCGGCAACGGCGTCATTGGTGGGCGCCTCGATGATGGACAAGGCAACATCAAGGGCGAAGATGCCGGCCTGTGTGGTGGCCGCGGCCTGTTCCTGTTGGGTGCCGCCAAGGGGCAGCGCCAAGCGGTCCAATGTTTCCGATGTCGACACGATGAAAACTCCATAGTTCTTCCGGCCTGGATAAGCCGTTTCGCCATGCTGCGCCCACATCTTTAACAATGTCTTACCGCGGATCGGAAATTCAGGCCGGCGTCACCAACATCGCGCCACGAAAACACCGCCCCATTGTTGCCATATTGGCCCTTTATGGGTATGTGCTGCGCTCGACCACAATATCTGGTAAAATTTCAAACGAATCTTGCGTCATTTAGCGGACCGCACAGCGGCTATGGGGCAAGCGCGAAAAGAGTAATTCAAGGACCAATTCAGGGAACATGGCAGGTCATTCACAATTCAAGAATATCATGCATCGCAAGGGCGCTCAGGACGCCAAGCGGTCGAAGATTTTTACCAAGCTGATCCGCGAAATTACGGTTGCCGCGCGCAGCGGTCTGCCGGATTCGGACATGAACCCGCGCCTGCGCTCCGCCATCCAGGCGGCCCGCGCGGCCAATATGCCCAAGGACAACGTGGCCCGCGCCGTCAAACGCGCCACGGCGACGGGCGAAGGCGATAATTTCGAGGAAATCCGCTACGAAGGCTACGGCCCGGGCGGGGTCTGCCTGATCGTCGAGGCCTTGACCGACAACCGCAACCGCACGGCGTCTGAAGTGCGCGCCGCCTTCAGCAAGTTTGGCGGCAATTTAGGCGAGACGGGCAGTGTCGCCTATCAATTCGACCGGGTCGGCACGATCGAATACCCGGTCGAGGCGGGGGACACTGATACGGTGTTCGAGGCGGCGGTGGAGGCGGGCGCCGCCGATGTGGACAGCCACGAGGGCGGCCACGATATTTTCTGCGAACCGGGCGATCTGCACGATGTGGCCAAGGCTCTGGAAGATCGCTTCGGCGATCCGAAATCAGCCCGGCTGACCTGGCGGCCGCAAAATACCATTCCCTTGGATGAGGGCGGTGCAACGACCCTGTTCAAGCTGTTGGAGGCCTTGGACGACAGCGATGACGTGCAACAGGTCTCGGCCAATTTCGAGGTCTCCGACGACATCATGCAAAAGTTAAACGGTTAGGACCTGGCGATATGCGGCTGATTGGTATTGATCCCGGCCTGCAACGCACCGGTTGGGGCGTCTTGGAGGTAGAGGGCAGCCGCTTGAGCCATGCCGGCCACGGGGTCATTACCTCCGATGCCAAGCTGCCCCTGGCGGAGCGCCTGCGCCAGCTATACACGGCGCTGGGTGATGTCTTGAGCCAGTGGCAACCGGTGGAAGCGGCGGTCGAGGAAACCTTCGTCAATAAGAACCCCACATCGACATTGAAACTGGGCCAGGCCCGCGGCGTTTTGCTTTTGGCCCCCGCCATGGCCGGCATTCCCGTTTCCGAGTACACGCCGAACTTGATCAAGAAATCGGTGGTCGGCACGGGGCATGCGCAAAAAGCCCAGGTGGCGATGATGGTCAGCACGCTGTTGCCCAGCGCCGGCGCGGTGAAGGACGATGCCGCCGACGCCCTGGCCGTGGCCATTTGCCATGCCCATCTGCGGCGCAATCATCAGATCATCGCGCAGGCGGAACGCAAGCAGTTGGATCGGAGGGCGCGGTCATGATCGCCAAATTATCCGGCCGCCTGGATATCAGCGGCGCCAATGATTGCATCATCGATGTGGGCGGCGTCGGCTATCTGGTGTTTTGTTCGGGCCGCACCTTGGCCAATCTGGGTGATGCGGGCAATGCGGTAACATTGCTGATCGAAACCCATGTGCGCGAAGATCATATCCACCTTTACGGTTTTGCCGAGGCGGCGGAGCGGGATTGGTTCAAGCTGTTGTTGAGCGTGCAAGGGGTTGGCGCCAAGGTCGCCTTGGCCATCCTCTCGACCCTGGCGCCGGGCGAGCTGACCCAGGCGGTCCTGGCCCAGGATAAATCCATGCCGACGCGGGCGCCTGGCGTGGGACCGAAACTTGGCGGCCGCATCGTCTCGGAATTGAAGGACAAGGTGGGCAATCTGGCCCTGGGACCGGGCGCGTCCGACACAACCGCCCTACCGCCGGCCCAAGGACCGGCGGTCGATGCCATATCCGCCCTGGTCAATTTAGGTTATCGCCCGGCGGAAGCGCAGCGCGCCGTGCAGACCGCCGCCGCGACCTTGGGCGAGGGGGTGGAGTTGCAATCCTTGATCCGCGATAGCCTGAGGCATTTGGCGTCATGAGCGACGTTTCAGGCGGCGGCACGCCAGAACGCTTGATCGCCGGCCAGGAATCCGGGGATGACGTCGTCAACGTGGGCTTGCGTCCCGAGGGCCTGGCGGAATTCGTCGGCCAACGGGCGGAAAAGGAAAATCTGCGCATCTATATCGAGGCCGCGCGTCAGCGCGGCGAGGCGCTTGATCATGTGCTGTTCCATGGGCCGCCCGGTTTGGGCAAGACCACCCTGGCGCAGATCGTGGCGCGGGAATTGGGCGTGTCGTTCCGCGCCACCTCCGGCCCGGTGATTGCCAAGGCCGGCGATCTGGCCGCGATCCTGACCCATCTGGAGGCCCGCGATGTCCTGTTCATCGACGAAATTCATCGCCTTAGCCCCGTGGTGGAAGAGGTCCTGTACCCGGCCATGGAGGATTTCCAACTGGACCTGGTGATCGGCGAAGGGCCGGCGGCGCGCACCGTGCGCATTGATCTGCCACCCTTCACCCTGATCGGCGCGACCACGCGATCGGGCCTGATCACCACGCCCTTGCGGGAGCGTTTCGGCATTCCCATCCGCCTGCGCTTTTACGAGGTGGCGGAGTTGGAACAGATCGTCACCCGCGCCGCCCGGTTGCTGGACTTGAATTTGACCGACGATGGCGCCCTGGAAATTGCCAAACGCTCCCGCGGCACGCCGCGGGTGGCCGTGCGGCTGCTGCGCCGGGTACGGGATTTCGCCACCGTCGCCGGGGCTGACCGGATTGATGCCATAAAGGCGGATGCCTCCCTGAACCGCCTGGAAGTGGACCAGCGCGGTCTGGACGCCATGGACCGGCGCTACCTCAACTGTATTGCCATTGACTTCGACGGCGGGCCCGTGGGCGTGGAAACCATGGCCGCATCGTTGTCCGAGCAGCGGGACGCCATCGAGGACATTATTGAACCCTACCTTATTCAACAGGCTTTCTTGCAACGCACGCCACGGGGCCGGGTTCTGACGCGCAATGGTTATGCCCATCTGGGCCTGGAGGCGCCGCAATCGATTGGCGAGAGCCCGGCGCAGACCGAGCTGTTGCCCCTGGACGACGTTGGATCGGAGGACCGGGATGTCTGAGCCTCATCGTTTCCCCGTCCGGGTCTTTTGGGAAGATACCGATGCCGCCGGGATCGTTTATTACGCCAATTATCTGCGCTTCCTGGAACGGGGCCGCAGTGATCTGGTGCGCGGCGCCGGCATCGGCCAAGCCGCCCTGCTGGACCGTGACGGGGTGATGTTCCCGGTGCGCCGATGCGAAATCGACTATCTGCAACCGGCCCGACTTGACGACGAAATCGAAGTGCGGACGCGCATAAACAAAATTGGCGGCGCCAGCATGGACATGGACCAAGACATCCATCGCGGCGAAGAGGCCCTGGTGCGGGCCAAGATACGGCTGGCCTGCGTCGGCCGCGACGGCAAGCCAAGACGCCTGCCGGCAAATGTCCGCGCCGCCCTCTCCGACCTGATAAGCCCGAGTTTAGAAAGAAGCTGAATGGAAAACCAAGCCGTTGAGGCGGTCACACTGGCGGGCTCCGTCGCCACCGCCGATTTTTCCCTATGGGCGCTGTTTTTGAAGGCCGACGTGGTGGTAAAGGGGGTCATGGTGGTGTTGATCCTGGCCTCGTTCTGGTGCTGGGCGATCATTTTCGAAAAAGGCATCCGCCTGCGCCGCCTGCGCGCCCAAGCCGACAGGTTCGAGGATTCGTTCTGGTCGGGGGGTAGTCTGGAAGATCTGTTCGACCACATCGGTACCCGGCCCGATCATCCAATGGAACTGCTGTTCGTCTCCGCCATGCGTGAATGGCGGCGCTCCACCTCGAAGGGTCTGGCGGGCGAGGATTCGCTTCGCGCCGGGATCAAGGAACGGATCCTGCAAGTGATGCATATCACCCTGACCCGGGAGATTGAGCGGCTTGAACGCTACATGGGTTTTCTGGCCACGGTGGGCTCAACGGCGCCCTTCGTCGGCTTGTTCGGCACGGTCTGGGGCATCATGAATTCGTTTCAGGCCATCGCCTTGTCCAAGAATACCAATCTGGCCGTGGTCGCGCCGGGCATTGCCGAAGCCTTGTTCGCGACGGCGCTGGGATTGATTGCGGCGATCCCGGCCGTGGTCGCCTACAACAAATTCTCCACCGACCTGGGCCGTTACACCATCCGGATGGAAGGTTTCGTGGGCGAATTCTCGGCCATTCTGTCCCGGCAACTAGATGAAAGGCGGGAATGATGGCGGGTCAAATGCAAAGTTCATCCTATATAGGCCGGCGTCCGGGGCGTTATAGCGCCATGTCGGACATCAACGTGACGCCCTTCGTCGATGTGATGCTGGTCTTGCTGGTGGTCTTCATGATCACCGCGCCACTGCTGACCGTGGGCGTGCCCATTGATCTGCCCAAGGCCTCGGCCTCGAACCTGCAGGGCAACGAGGAGCCCCTGACGGTGTCGATCAACAGCAAGGGGGAGATCTTTTTGCAGGAAACCATCGTCAAAAAAGAGGATCTGGTGGCGCGATTGTTGGCGATTTCGGAAAACCTGACCGCACGGCGGATATTCGTGCGCGGCGACCGCTCGGTAGATTACGGCGCGGTGATGGAAGTCATGGGCAGCCTGAACGCCGCCGGCTTCAACAAGGTCGCCCTGGTCACCGAAGCGCCGCAAATCAGCCGCCGGCCCGCGAAATAAAGGTGCCTGGCCGTGCGCAATGGGATAGCCATATCGAGCTTGCTGCACGTGGCCGTGGCCGTGGCCGCGGTCTATGGCCTGCCCGAATTGATGGAACCCATGGAAGTATTGGAACAACCCATCATCGTCGAACTGGTCACTGTCGCCGAGCGCACGGTATCGCAAAAACCGGTCGAGCCGCCGGAAAAGAAAGCGCCGCCGCCCGCGCCGCTGTTGAAACCCATAGCAACTCCCGAGCCGGAGCCGGAGCCGAAACCAGAACCGGAAAAAATACCGCCACCGCCACCCAAGCCGGCAAAGGTGGCGCCACCCCCGCCACCCGAGCCCATCAAGGTTGCAGCACC
The DNA here is from genome assembly GCA_029937535.1 of Alphaproteobacteria bacterium. Lineage (GTDB taxonomy): Bacteria > Pseudomonadota > Alphaproteobacteria. The sequence continues at coordinate 4,980 of JAPYPT010000061.1, read as the reverse complement.
CCCGCCGCCGCCCGAACCGGTAAAGGCGGTGCCCGAACCCGTGCCGGAACCGGAGGTCAAGCCAGAACCGGAGGTCAAGCCGGTGGAAGTGGTCACGCCAAAGCCGCAGGAAAAGGTGCCGGAAAAAGTGCCGGAAAAGCCAAAAGAAAAACCGAAACCGCCCGAACCACCGAAAAAGCTGGCCGAGGCAAAACCACTGAAGGCTTTCCGAAGCGTACCCCGGCCCCGGTCGAAGCCGAAACGCCGCCGGCCCAAATTCAGCACCGACCGCATCGCGGCACTGTTGGACAAGGACCGGGAAAAGCAACCTCGGCAATGGCGGCAGGCCGTGAAGGATCTGAAGCCAACCAAGCAGCCGCCCGCCCGGGCGTCGGCCAGCCCCCGGACCCGTTCGGTTCCCATGACCTTGAGAGAAATCGACGCGATCCGCTATCAGATCCAACAATGCTGGTCCATTCCCGCCGGCGCCCGGGATGCGGAAAATCTGGTTGTGCGGATCAAGGTGTTCCTGAATTCCGATGGATCGCTGTCCAAGGCGCCGGAAATTGTCGGCGGCAAGGGCTCCGACAATCCGTTCTATCGTACAGCGGCGGAGAGCGCCCACCGCGCCATTTTGAAATGCGCACCGTTGAAAAACCTGCCCGCGGACAAATATTCCCGTTGGCGCGAAATAACATTGACCTTCAATCCCGGAGAGATGCTGGGCGGATAAGGTTGCCAAGAAACCAGGAAGCAATTCGTCATGTGGACTAATTCTTTACCCAGAATGTTTTTCATGTTTGGTCTGATGGCCGCTCTGCCCTGTCTGGCATTGTCGCCTAGCGCCGCGTGGACGGCGTTGGAGATTGACATAACCCAGGGCAATGTCGACCCCCTGCCGGTCGCCATCCCGGATTTTCATGGCGCCGATCCGGCCGCGGCCGACCAGGGCAAACGCATGGCCGGGGTCATCACGGCGAATTTAAACCGCTCTGGGCTGTTCCGGTCCCTGGATCCGAAGTCGTTTATTCAGACAACTGAATCCCTGCAAACCCGGCCGCGATTTGCCGATTGGCGGGTCCTCAATGCCCAGGCGCTGGTCTCGGGCAAGGTCGGGATAGAGAGCGATGGGCGGCTGCGGGTGGAATTCCGCCTGTGGGACGTCCTGGCCGGTGAGCAGATGACCGGCCTGGTCTATTTCTCGACGCCGGGCAATTGGCGCCGCATCGCCCATGTCATCTCCGACACCATTTATAAACGTCTGACCGGCGAGGCTGGATATTTCGACACCCGCGTTGTCTACGTCGCCGAAAGCGGTCCCAAGGACAGGCGAGTCAAGCGCCTTGCCATCATGGATCAGGACGGCGACGGCCACCGGTTTTTGACCGACGGCAGCTATCTGGTGCTGACGCCGCGTTTCTCGCCCTCGCGTCAGGAAATTACCTACCTGTCCTACTACCGCAATACACCCCGGGTCTATCTCTACAATATCGATACCGGAAAGCAGGAGGTCCTGGGTGATTTTCCCGGCATGACCTATGCGCCACGGTTTTCACCCGACGGCAACAAGGTGATCATGAGCATGGCACGGGACGGCAAATCCAATATTTTTGCCATGGACCTGCGCACCCGGGCCATAAACCAGATGACCAACGGACCCGCCATCGATACATCGCCCTGTTATTCGCCGGATGGAAAACAGGTCGTTTTCAATTCCGACCGTGGCGGCAGCCAACAACTTTACGTGATGAAAGGCGACGGCGGAGCGGTAAAACGCATCTCGTTCGGCAAGGGCCGGTACGCCACCCCGGTCTGGTCCCCGCGCGGCGACCTGATCGCGTTTACCAAGATCAGCAAGGGCAGGTTCTACATTGGCGTCATGCGCCCTGATGGCAGTGGCGAGAGGTTATTGTCCGAAAGTTTCCTTGATGAAGGGCCGACCTGGGCGCCGAATGGCCGCGTCTTGATGTTTTTTCGCCAAAAACCAACCCGGAAAGGTGGCGGCGGTGGCCGCACGCGCCTATGGTCCGTTGATCTGACTGGCTATAATGAACGCGAGCTGGTTACCCCAATCGATGCGTCCGATCCGGCGTGGTCGCCTCTAAGCCCCTTGAATCGTTGATGGATCATAGTTAATGTCAGCCATGTGTTTGGCGTGTGGATGTCACATCGAATTTCCGCCAAAGGTCAGGCCCCATATCCGCAAGGCAACAAGATCGGTTGTTTTGCGAATGGGGTTATTTTTGCCATTAGGCAGTTGTTAAAACAATGCGGCCCATGTATGTCTGACTTACGGGCTCGGTAACTGAAATGTTGACGGTCGAGAGTTATTTGCGAATACCTGAATTCAGCCGGCAAATGGACATTTGTTGGTAGACGGTAATTATGATAGCAGCATTGGTTTGTGGAACATTGGTAAGAATGCAGTTTCCAACGAATGTTATAAGACGCTAATAAACGCTAATAAAACGGATGAGGAGTTGTCTCCATGGTCTTTGAGAAATTTGCGCTGAAGGCGGTGTGTTTGGCGGCGACCATATTGTTGGTCGCGGCTTGTGAAACGCCGGTCGAGGAAAAGGCCGATGCGTCGGGCACCGGCGGCGCCAAACAAGAGACGAAGATGGCGAAAGATGCCGGCGCAAGTAAGGGCGATGCGAAGTCTGGCATGAAGCCAAAGGCGGTGCCCGGCTCCCAGGAAGACCTCGTGCTGAAAGTCGGCAACCAAATTCAATATGACTATGACCAATCAACCCTGCTCCCCGACTCGCGCCAGATGGTGGAGCGCTGGGCCGAATGGATGCAGCAGTATCCGGCCGTGACCGTTACCATCGAAGGCCATTGCGATGAACGGGGCACCCGGGAATATAACCTTGGCCTGGGCGAGCGCCGTGCGGATGCGGCACGGAAATACCTGATTGCCCTGGGTGTCAATGCCGATCGTGTCGGTACTATTTCCTACGGCAAGGAGCGGCCGCTTTGCGTCAGCAGCAATGAAAGCTGCTACTCCCAAAACCGGCGCGGCATGCTGATGGTCAACTAATTCATCGATGCCGGTCAGGCAACGATGTAACACGACATTCCGGGCCCGGCCTGAGCGCATTGGAAATGCGGCCAGGCCGGGCCTTTTTTATTGACCGCGATAAGGCCTAAAATTCGCCAGGGCACCGGCGGGGCAATAGGCTATAATTTTGCCACATTTTGGAATTATTCGTCGGCATACTAGTCATCACCGCGCCGTACGAATTGCCGGAGAGAACGCCCATGCAGTATTTTAACCGAGTCTTTGTTCGACAATGCGCCGTGGTGCTTCTGGTGTTGTCGGGACTGACGGCCGGGTCGATGCTTGTTCTGGCAACCCCGGCGCAGGCGCAAAATACCGATCTGCGGACCCTGATCCAACGGCTCGACCGCATGCACGATGACCTTCGCGTTCTGCAGAAGGATTATTATCGCGGCAAAAAGACCGGCGCCGCGCGGCCAAGGCCCAATCGGCCGGCCAACAGGCAATCCGCCGGCCGCCTGGCGGATGGGGAAATCCGCATGAGCAACCTGGAAGCGGACATGCGCCGTCTGACCGGACAGTTGGAAGAAGTGCGCCATGACATGCAGACCATGCTGCAACGCCTGGACAGCCTGGTAAACGACGTAGATTTTCGGCTGACGGAGATCGAACGCCGCATTTCCGGGACGCCCGCCACATCGATGAAATCACCGGCGGCACCTGGTGCGGGCGGCACCGACAATCAACCCACCGATGCCAGTCAAGAAACCGCGGCCGCGGATACAGCGCCGGCATCCGTGCTCCCGCAAGGCACCCCCATCGAGCGTTACAACTATGCCTATTCACTGCTGACCAAAATGCGGTTGGAAGATGCAGAAGCGGCGTTTGCCGAATTTCTCGACCGGCACGGCGACGACCCATTGGCTGGAAACGCCCAATATTGGCTGGGTGAAACCTATTACGCCCGGCAGAATTTTGCCGAGGCCGCACGCGCCTTCCTGATCGGCATCCAGCGTTACCCCAATAGCAAAAAAGCCCCCGACACCATGCTGAAACTGGGCATTGCACTGGGAAAGCTTGGTAAGGGGGAGGACTCGTGTGCCGCATTCCTGGAAATGCAGAGCAAATTCACGGAACTCCGGAACCAGGTGCGCAAACGTATGTTGAAGGAAATCAAGGCCGGAGGCTGTGGCTAACGCATTCCAACCGCGCCCGCAGCCGCCGGATTGCCTCAAATGCTGAATTGACCGGCCATGCCCGCCATTGACGACAAAGACTTCGAAAGGTTGATGCAGCCCCTGGGGCCGTTCGAGGAGCAACCGCACCTGGCGGTTGCCGTCTCGGGCGGCGGCGACAGCATGGCCTTGACCTTACTGGCCGATGCCTGGGCCCAGCGGCGCGGCGGCGCCATTGCCGCCCTGACCGTGGATCACGGCCTGCGGCGGGAAGCCGCCGGCGAGGCCCGTCAGGTCGGCCTCTGGCTGTCCAGCAAAGGCATTGCCCACCGGACCCTGCGCTGGCGCGGGACCAAGCCGAGCAGCGGCATCCAGGCGGCGGCCCGCGAGGCCCGTTATGAGATGCTGGCGCAATGGTGCCGGCGCCAGGGCATTCTGCATTTGTTGACCGCCCACCACGGCGATGATCAGGCCGAGACCATTTTGTTGCGCCAGGAGATGGGCAGCGGCGCGGCGGGCCTGAGCGGCATTGCCGCCGTCCGGGCATTGCCGGGCGTGCGCCTGCTGCGGCCATTACTGGACAGACGCCGGATCGAGCTTGCCGCGACCTTGGCTGCCATGGATCAATCCTGGCTGGAAGATCCCTCGAACCAGGAGGGGCGTTTTGCCCGGGTCCGGGCCCGGCGCGCGTTGACCCGCCGGGACGGGGAAACCGATCGCCTGCTGGGCGTCGCCGGCAAAGCCGCCGCCGCGCGCCGGCTGCGGCGCGGCGACCTGGCCGGTTTAGCTGCACGCTGCGTGCGTCTGCATCCGTCGGGGTACTGC
>JAPYPT010000385.1 GCA_029937535.1 Alphaproteobacteria bacterium | reverse complement strand
CCACCACCCCGATCAGATGCATGGCGGAATAGGCGATGCCGGCGCTGATCAGGTCAAGACGGACATAATCCACCAGGAAGGTCACTAGAAACGCAAACGTGCAGGCCTGAACCCCGGCGAAGACGAAGCTGACGATGGTCAACCGGCGCAAGGGGCCATGGCGCACCAGCAGCCGCAATTGCTGCCAGATACCTTGTACTGAAATGCGCCGGCCGGGTTGGCGGTCATCATCGACCTTGGCCCGCAAGGGCTGAACCAGGACGGCGCCAACAAGGCCAAGACCGGCGCAAACCATCAACGCTTCCCGCCAGCCGGCATTGACCACCACCAAGGGCACGATGATCCCGGCCAAGAATCCGCCCAACGGCGCGCCGCTCTGCTTGATGGAGAACACCAGGGGCAGATCCTTGGGATTGGTAATGCGGGCCAGGATATGGGAGGCGCCAGGCGTGTTGGGGCCATAACCCATGCCCAAAACCATGCCGCAAACCAACAACAGGGGCAGGACGGGGATCATGGACAGCAGCAGGCTGATCGATGACAGCACCATGCCCACCTGCATCACCCGCAAGGCGCCGAAACGGGCGGTGAGGGCGCCCATGATCAGGGACACCGGCATGGCGCCCAGGAAAATCAGAGCCGTGTAAAGTCCGACATGGCTGGGCTGGAAGCCCACATCGTCCAGCAACGCCGGCGCTAGGACGGGGATGGTCAGAAACATCACGGCGGTGATGGTCTGCATGAAAGTGGTGCCGGCAAGGGGCCAGAAAACATCACGCATGGCGCCGGGAACCTATATCACGAAGGGCTGGGTCGGTCGGACTGAAAGGCTATAATAGCCGCGAATTGATGGAGGAACAGGCATAATGAACGCGAACAATTTCCAATTGAAAACCAGCGATCTGAGTACGTATGGCACGGGCCTGACCCGGCCTGAATGCGTGTTGTGCCTGGCCGATGGCACGGTGATCACTTCGAACAGCGCGGGCGGTGTCTCCATTATCGGAACAGATGGCAAGCACCGGGACCTATTGGGCCAGCGTGATGGTCCCGCCGTGGCCACCAACGGCTTCGCCTTGACCAGAGAGGGCGACTTTCTGCTGGCGGATCTGCACGGGGAGGGGGGCGGCGCCTGGCGCTTGTCGAAAAATGGCGACTTGAGCCCGTTGCTGGTGGAATTGGACGGCGTGGCTTTACCATCGGCGAACTTTGTCGGGGTCGATCACCGGGACAGAATTTGGATCACGATTTCCACCCGACACGACCCACGCGCCCTGGCCTACCGCCCGGACGTGGCCGACGGCTTTATCATTTTGATGGACGAGCGGGGCGCCCGCATTGTCGCCGATGGGGTCGGCTATACCAACGAGGCCATCGTCGATCCCACGGGTGAATGGCTCTACGTGAACGAGACCTTTGCCCGGCGCACATCAAGGTACCGCATTGACGACAACGGATTGGGCGCGCGGGAAACCTTCGTGGAATACGGGCATGGCACGTACCCCGACGGCCTCGCCTTTGACGAGGAAGGCGCCTTTTGGATGACCTCCGTGGTTTCCAACCGGGTGATCCGCGTAACGGCGGACCGCCAACAACACATCGTGCTCGAAGAGAACGACCCCGAGCAATTGGCCATGGTCGAAGCGGCATTTCAGGCCGGTGAAATGGGCCGTGAACATATGGACAATATCAAGACGAAGGTGATGCAAAGCATCTCCTCCATCGCCTTCGGCGGACCGGACCGGCGCACCGCGTACCTGGGCAATTTGCTCGATTCCACCCTTTATACCTTCCAAAGCCCGGTGCCGGGCGCCGAACCGTCCCATTGGAACGTTCGCCTGTGATGCCTGTGCGCGTGGCGGTGATCGGTGCCGGCTATTTTGCTCAATTTCATCACGACGCCTGGGCCCGTTTGCCCGGCGCCGAACTGGTCGCCATCGCCGACCTTGAAATGGACAAGGCGGCCCAGGCCGCATCAAAGCACAATGTTCCCGCCTTCGCGGACCATGCCGAGATGTTCGATAGGGTGAAGCCGGATCTGGTGGATATCGCCACGCCGCCGGCCTCACATCTGGAATTGGTAACCGCCGCCGCGAAAAGGGGTCTGCCGGCGATTTGTCAAAAACCGTTGGCGCCGACGTTCGAGGAGGCACGGGCGGTGGTTGAAGCGGCTGAACGGGGCGGCGGCCTGCTGGTGGTGCATGAGAACTTTCGCTTTCAGCCCTGGTACCGGGAAATGCATCGCCTGGCCGCGGCCGGCTTGTTGGGCGATCTGCACGGTGTTTCTTTTCGTCTTCGCCCCGGCGATGGCCAGGGTCCGGATGCTTACCTGGCGCGCCAGCCCTACTTTCAGAGCATGGAACGGTTTCTGGTGCACGAAACGGCGATCCATTTCATCGATACATTCCGCTATTTGCTGGGCGAGGTAACGGGCGTCATGGCCCGTCTGCGCCGTCTGAACCCTCATATCGCGGGGGAAGATGCCGGCATCATCATGTTCGATTTCGCCAACCGCCGGACCGGGCTGTTCGATGGCAACCGCCTGAACGATCACGTGGCTGAAAATACCCGCCTGACCATGGGCGAGATGTGGCTGGAAGGTTCCGCAGGCGTCCTGCGCCTGGACGGAGCGGGCGCTCTGTGGTGGAAGCCCCATGGCGGTGACGAGGCCCCGCACCCCTATGATTGGACCGACACCGGCTTCGCCGGCGACAGCGTTCATGCCTTCCAGGCGCATGTCCTGAGACATCTGGAAAACGGCACGGAGTTGGAAAATAGCGCGCGGGACTATTTGCGCAATCTGGAAATCGAGGAAGCGGTTTACCGCTCGGCCAGGGAAAATCGTTACATCGAGCTCTAATCTTCGAAGGTGGCGCCGCCGCGAAGCATCGCCAGGAATTCGCGCCGGGTTGCCGGGTTTTCCCGGAATACGCCCAGCATCCTGGATGTCGCCAGGGCGGCGCCGGGCTTATGCACGCCGCGCGTGGTCATGCACTGGTGAGAGGCCTCGATCACCACGGCGACCCCTAGGGGTTGGAGCACCTGCTGGATGGTATTGGCGATCTGCGCCGTCATCTTTTCCTGGATCTGCAGGCGTTTGGCGTAGACCTGCACCAGGCGGGCCAGCTTGGATATGCCGACCACCCGGTGATCGGGCAGATAGGCGATATGGGCGCGGCCCAGGATTGGCGCCATGTGGTGTTCGCAATGGCTCTCAAAGCGGATATCCCGCAGCAGGACCATTTCGTCGTAACCTTCGACCTCCTCGAAAGTACGCTGCAAAATTTCCACGGGATCGTCGTGATAGCCGGCGAAATATTCCTCATAGGCCCGCGCCACGCGCTCCGGCGTGCCGGCTAGGCCTTCCCGGTCCGGGTCATCACCGGTCCAGCGGATCAGAGTGCGCACCGCTTCCTCGGCCTCCGCCCGGCTGGGCCGGCGTTCCCGGGCCGCCCGCCGTTCCGCCGCCAGGGTCTCCGCCAGCTTTAAATCGGACTGTAATGGTTTCTGTTTGTTCATGGTTACGACCTCATACCAAGGTGCGGCGATAGAGACCCATATAGACGCATAACGAAGGCTTTCGGGTAGGAGCGCGTTGCGCCATGGTACTACTACCATAAGCGACGCGCGACGCCGCCGAAAGCCTTCGTTATGCGCCGAATTCGGTCGTTTCAGAGGCCCCTCGGCGGCGTCGTGAAAGCTTGACGGTACCAATACCGCCGGCGCTTCCACTCCTACCCGAGGGGCCTCTGAAACGATCTATATGGGT
>JAPYPT010000384.1 GCA_029937535.1 Alphaproteobacteria bacterium | reverse complement strand
CCCCGCCGTCGATCCCCAGATCGCCTGGGCTAAACTGGCCGCCCTGGTGGAAGGCGCGGCAATGGCCTCGGACGAGTTGTGGTAGAGCCTATTCGGCGGCCGCCAATGCACTGACTGGGGAGAAGCCGTAGGCTTCGACCAGGCCCAAGTCCCGGACGATATCCAGGCCCCGTTGCAAGGCCTCGCCGCGCAGGTGCTTTTGCGGTTTGCGCAAGGGGCCGGCGGGCATCCCCATGGCCGCCATCAGGGATTTCATGGGCACGGGATTGATGGCCGAATAGGCGTAATGCAGCATGGGCAGGTTGTGCAGATAGGCCTCTCGGAAGTTTTCCGCGTCCTGGAAATCCTCCCACGGTTTGGAAATCACGGCCATCTCGCGGGGGATGATATTGCCCGTCATATTGGCCGTGCCGTGGCCGCCCAGGCTCATGGTGGGCACGATCAGGCCGAGGTTGGGGGAGCAGCAGCACATCAGGCTCATCCGCGGCCGGGCGCGGGCAATCAAGGCGGCCTGGCCCACGCGGCCGGTGGATTCCTTCAATAACTGGACGTTGGGATGGGCCGCGATGGTCAGCACTTCATCGGCGCTCAGGTCGGTTTTAACCCTGGGCGGGTTGTTGTAGACCCCCAGCGGAATGGGCGAGGCGTCGGCGACCTCGAGGAAGTATTCGACGATATCTTCGTTCGCGGCGCAGATATAGGCGGGCGCGGCAACCATGGCGCCGTCGGCGCCTTCAGCGGCGGCCTGCTTCACATATTGAATGGTGGCCTCGGTCGTGGGGCCGGTGCAGCCGTACCACATTTCCATGCCGGGCTGTTTCTGCTTCATGGTTTCGCGCACGATGGCGTGGCGTTCCTCCGTGCTCAACATGGAGACTTCGCCGCTGGAACCCATGATCAAAACGCCCGACGAGCCGTTCTCCCGCTGAAACTCTATCAGTGTGCGAAAGCCGCCGAAGTCCAGGGAAAAATCCCGGTTCATGGGCGAAATCAAGGCCACGAAAGAGCCGGTCAGTAGAGGTTTTGACATCTGCAAATCTCCCAAAATCAGGCCCGTGCCGTTGGCCGGGCGGCGACCCGGTCGAACCAAGCGTTTACATTAGCCAAATTCTCCGGCACGCGCACCCCCACCGCCTTGCCCAGGACAAGGGCGCATTGCAGGGTGATGTCGGCAACGGTGTGGGTGCCGTTTACAATATACTCCCGGCCCGCGATCTCGCCGTCCAGCCATTCCAGCCGGGTCAGCGCATTTTCCCGGCAAACTTCGCCCCATTCAGGGATCTGGGTCAGCACGCCCTTCCACATTTCGTGGGTGTGGGAAAAGACGTTGATCAGGGGCAGCAAAATTTCCAGCTCCATGCGCCGGTTCCACATTTCCACCTGGGCCCGCTCCACCGGATCACGTCCCAGCAGGGGCGGTTCGGGATGCATCTCTTCAAGATAGCGGCAAATGGCCGCCGATTCCGTGATGCAGGTGCCGTCGTCCAATTCCAGCACCGGCATCTTGCCCAGAGAGTTTTTCGCCAGATAATCCGCGCGTTTGTTTTCGCCCTTGGTCATATCCACGGCGATGGTGGGGATCTCCAGGCCTTTTTCGGCAATGAAGATGCGGACCCTGCGGGCATTGGGTGAGGGGGGCAGATCATATAACTTCATGGAGACGGCATCCTATTGGCTTGATATTCCAGGTATTCCTGTGCCCGGATAAGATAATGGACCCGGCCGATGCCGTCACGCTCCCATGTCTCATGCAGATGCATGCCGAGTTTTTCCATCACCCTGTGGGAGGAGAGATTGGAAGATTTGGCAATGGCCACGATCTCGTCCAGGCCAATCACCCGGAAACCATAATCCATGACGGCGAACGAGGCTTCCGTCGCCAGGCCCCAGCCCCAGGCGCTGGTCGCCAGGCCGTAGGAAATTTCCACCTCCCGTACATGATCCCGATAGCGCAGGCCGCATTCTCCCACCAACTCGCCGCTGTCCTTGACGATCACTGCCCAGAGGCCGAAGCCATGGCGCCGCCAATGCTCGATGATGGTGGATAATTCGTCTTCCGTCTGCGCCGCCGTCTGTACGCCAAGCTTGCGGATCGCCATGACCTCCCCATCGCCGTAAATCGGGATCAAAGCCGCCAGGTCCGTCATCTCAAAGGGCCGCAGGCGCAGGCGCGCCGTCTCCAAAACCGCCGTCATGATATAATCTCCCGCCAGGCACTGACGAAACTATTGGCCCGCTCGCCCACGTCCGACGCAGCCATGCCCGGCTTGTAGAGGGCGGAGCCCAGGCCAAAACCGGTGGCGCCGGCGGCGCAATAGGCGGCCATCTTGTCGGGACTTATGCCGCCGACGGGAAATAATCCCACCTCGGGTGGCAGAACGGCGCGCCAGGCCTTCAAGGCGGCGGGCGGCAGGCTTTCGCCCGGAAACATCTTTAAGCCATCAGCGCCATGGGCCAGGGCCGCGAAGGCCTCTGTCGGCGTGGCGACACCGGGCAGGCAATAGAGGTCTTGCTCCTTGGCCCGGGCGATCACCGCGCCGTCCGCGTGGGGCATGACGATCAGGCGCCCCTGGGCGGCGGCAACCTGGTCCACGGCCTCGGCGCTCATCACGGTGCCCGCCCCGATCAGGGCCCGTTGGCTGAAGGCTTCCGCCAGGCTGGCAATACTTTGCAGGGGCTCGGGTGAATTCAGCGGCACTTCGATGATGCGGAAACCCGCCGCGAACAAGGCCTCGCCGACGGCCACCGCTTCGCCGGGCTGAATGCCACGCAGTATGGCGATCAGAGGCAGTTCGTCGAGATAGTCCGTCAATGTCTTCATGTGGCCAATAATCCCGCCGCCATGGCGATAGACCACAACCCGCGCGCGGCGGCATCGCCCGGCGCCAGACGGGCGCTCAGACCGCAATGGGATAGGGCTGTTTCGTACCGCCGGGACAATTCCGCTTCACCGATGATGGTTATTGTTGGGTCGGAATTATTCACCAATGCGCGGGCTTCGGCAATCTCCGCCCCGATCAACAGGCCGGACAGATAGGCCGAGACGCCAGCTTCGGGCAGATCGCCGAACAGCGCCAGGGTGCGGGCGGAAAACAGACTATGCAGGGGGGCGCCATGGCCGTGGCCATAGGCAACGCCGCGGGCGAAGGCGGCTTCGTCGTCCGCCACCCCTGGAGTCATCGGGCCGGTCATCATGCGGCCCAGGATGGTATGGTCCTTCAGGGCGGCGAATAATTCACCGGTCATGAAGGTGGCGAACCAGGTAATCTGACCGTCCACGACCAATACCCATTTGCTGTGGCTGCCCGGCATGAGAAAAATGCCGTCCTTCCCGACGCCGGCGATTTGGGTTTCCTCGCCCCGCATGACATCGGGCACGCCGTCGTCATTGCGGAAGGTCAGGCCCGGCACGAAATGGATCGGACGTTCAAAGCCGTCAAACCGTATGGGGGTCAGGTCCGCCGCACCAGCGGGTAATTCGGCGTAGGGCACTTCGAACCAGCCTTGCCGCGAGCCGATCATGCCCGAGGCGATGATCGGCAGTTCCTCGTTCGCAGCCAGCCAATCGCCCGCCAAGGCTGCCAAGGCGGGACCAAAGGCCTCATTCTCTATTTGTAGAATGCCGGCATTGTCCGCCCGCGCGGCGAGCACCTTGCCGCCGGCCCCGATTAGATATCCCCTGAGGCTGGTGGTGCCCCAGTCCAGACCCAGACAGACTGCTTTAGGCGGCATCCGCCCGCCGGCCGCTGGCCTGGTAATGCCAGACCCCATCATCGCTGGTTTCCCGGATGATGCGGCCCTGACC
>JAPYPT010000060.1:11013-22882 GCA_029937535.1 Alphaproteobacteria bacterium | reverse complement strand
CGCAGCGTTCCACCAGATCCAGCAGGATCGGCTTGATCTCGCCCCGGGCCCATTTCATGTATTCCGCCAAGGCCCGGCCGCGCTTGCGGTAGCCCCAATGAAATTGATACAGCATGCGCTCGTTCAAATAGGGCAACAGCGACTTTATCCCCACCTGTTCGATAATACGGTGGCCCATGAACGGCACCGCCGGCACGGCAACCGACCTGTGCAGTTCCTCGCGCCGGGTGCGGACTTCCTCCAGATCCAGGGGCCGGGGCATCAGGGTGGGTTGGCCAAGTTTGCGCCGTTTGTTGGTGGGCCGGCCCTCGCGCTTCCTGTCCCGCTCGGCGATATAGTCGTCGAAAGCGCCGTCCACCACCTTGCCCATGATATCCAGGCCGTCAAAGGCATCGCGGGCATAGGCCACCCGGCCGGATGCGGCGGCATAGGCCTGGGCGCAATCTTCTTCGACAAAGCCCCGGGTCAGGGCGGCGCCGCCCAGCATCACCGGCAGGTTGATCTGCTGGCGCGACATCTCCTCCAGGTTTTCCCGCATGATGGTGGTCGACTTGACCAGCAGCCCCGACATGCCCACGGCGTCCGCGTTATGTTCCTTTACGGCTTCCATGATGGCGCCGATGGGCTGCTTGATGCCCAGATTGATCACCCGGTAGCCATTGTTGGTGAGAATAATATCCACCAGATTCTTGCCAATATCATGCACGTCGCCCCGCACCGTGGCCAGGACGATGGTGCCCTTTTGGCTGTCCGCGCTGCGTTCCATATGCGGCTCCAGATAGGCGACGGAGGCCTTCATGGTCTCCGCCGATTGCAGCACGAACGGCAACTGCATCTGGCCCGAGCCGAACAGCTCGCCCACCACTTTCATGCCGTTCAGCAAAATATCGTTGACGATTTCCAGGGGTGCATGCTCTTCCATGGCCTCGTCCAGATCCTCTTCCAGACCGGGCCGGTCACCATCGATGATGCGCAGTTTCAGGCGTTCGGCGACCTCCGCCGGGCGTTCCTTCACGACTTTCGCCGCCGTCCGGTCCTCGAACAGAGCGATGAAGGCATGCAGGGGCTCGTAATCCTCCGACCGGCGGTCATAGATCAGATCTTCCGCCGCCTTGACCTCTTCCTCGGGAATGGAGTGCAGAGGCAGAATTTTCGACAGGTGAACAATTGCGCCGGTCATGCCCCGGTCAAGGGCATGCTGCAAATAGACCGAATTCAGTACATGCCGCGCCGCCGGTTTCAGACCGAAGGAGATATTCGACAAACCCAGAATGATTTGGCATTCGGGCAGTTCCTTGGCGATCCGCTCGATCGCGTCCAAGGTTTCCAAACCCAGCTTGCGGTCGTCGGCATTGCCGGTGCAAATGGTGAAGGTCAGGGGATCGAACAACAGATCGCCAGGCGCCAGCCCGTGTTGATTGACGGCATAGTCATGCAGGCGGCGGGCCAGCTTGACCTTGGCTTCCGTGGTTTTGGCCATGCCCTCTTCATCGATGGTCAGGGCGATGACGCCGCAGCCGAACTTCCGCGCCAATTGCAACCGCTTCGCGGCCGGCTCCTCGCCATCCTCGAAATTGATGGAGTTGATCAGGGCCTTGCCGCCATACAGCTTCAAGGCGCCTTCCAGCACGGGAAATTCCGTTGAATCGATGACCAGGGGGGCGTGCACGGCGCCCCGCATGCGGCCGACCATGGCGCTCATATCGGCCAGTTCGTTCCGGCCCACGAAGGCGGTGCAAAGATCCAGGGCGTGGGAGCCTTCCTTGGCCTGTTCCCGGCCCATGGCAATGCAGCCGTCCCAATCCTCGGCCTCCTGCAATTCACGGAATTTCCTTGAACCGTTGGCGTTGCAGCGTTCACCAATGGACAGATATGCGTTTTCCTGACGATAGGGAACCTGCCCGTACAGAGATGCGATACCTGGCACCCATTCAGGTTGCCGGGCCGTGGGCTTTGGCCGGCGGCCCGCGCCCAAGCCTTCCAACATGTCGTTCAGGGCCTTGATATGCGTTGTCACGGTGCCGCAACAACCGCCCACCAAGTTGACGCCATCCTCGACCACAAAGCGCTTGCACCAATCGGCGAGCTCTTCGGGCGACAGGGGATAACTGGGTTGACCATCCACCAGTTCCGGCAATCCGGCGTTGGGCTGGATGGAAATAATGCCGGGCCATTGTTCCGACAGCCAGCGCACATGTTCGGCCATCTCGCGCGGGCCGGTGGCGCAATTGAGGCCCATGGCCTCCACGCCCAGGGCATGGATCACCGTGGCCGCGCCGGCGATATCCGTCCCGACCAACAATGTGCCCGTGGTCTCCACCGTGACCTGGGTTAGCAACGGCACGATGCGCCCGGCCTCGGCCATGGCCATGCGGGCGCCGTTCACCGCCGCCTTCAATTGCAGGATGTCCTGTACCGTTTCGATCATGATGCCGTCGACGCCGCCCGCCAACAGCCCGGCCGCTTGCGCCGCCAAGGCCGCTTCCAACTCGTCATAGTCGATCTGACCCAGGCTCGGCAATTTCGTGCCCGGCCCGATATCACCGAGGACATAGCGCTGCAGGCCATCGCGGCTGAATTCGGCCAGTGCTTCCCGGGCCAACTCCGCGGCCCGCTTGTTGATTTCATGGGTCCGGTCCTGAAGGTCGAACTCGGCCAGGGTAATGGACGAGCCGCCAAAGGTATTGGTCAACAGAATATCCGCGCCGGCGGCAACGAAACCCTGCTGGATCTCGCGAACGATATCGGGGCGGCTGAGATTCAAAATCTCGGAGCAGTTTTCCTGGCCCCAGAAATCGATCTCGATATCCAGGTCCGCCTGTTGCAAACGGCTGCCCATGGCGCCGTCGCACAACAGCACCTCTTCTCGCAGATGCTCCAATATGTCCGTCATGCGGGCGTCCCTTCTGGTCCGTCCCCTTGGGGGCGCAGACCCATTATGTGGCAAATCGCGTAGGTTAGATCGGCCCGGTTCAAGGTGTAAAAATGGAAATCCGTCACGCCCGCGATCTGCAGCTTGCGGCATTGCTCCGCCGCCACGGTCACGGCAACCATGCGCCGGGTTTCGGCATCATCTTCCAAACCCTCGAACAGATGCGCCATCCAGGCCGGCATGGCGGCGCCGCAGGCCTTGGCGATGCGGCTGGCTTGCACGAAGTTGCTGACCGGCAGAATACCGGGCACGATCGGCACCCAGATTCCCGCCGCCCGCGCCCGCTCCAGAAAACGCAAATAGGTATCCGCATCAAAGAAGAACTGCGTGATGGCGCGGTTCGCGCCGGCGTCGATCTTGCGTTTCAGGTTGTCCAAGTCCGCCTGGCTGGAGGGCGAGTTGGGATGCATCTCGGGGTAGGCGGCGACGGATATTTCAAATGCGGCGACGTCCCGCAGACCGGCGACCAGTTCGGCGGCATTGCGGTAGCCATGGGGATGGTTTTGAAAATCTTCCTCGCCTTCGGGTGGATCGCCGCGCAAGGCGACCAAATGGCGCACGCCGGCCTGCCAATAGGTCCGGGCAACCTCATTAACCTCGTCCCGGCTGGCCGCAACGCAGGTCAGATGCGCCGCGCAGGGCAATCCGCCCTCGTTCTGGATGCGGGTGACGGTGTCGTGGGTGCGCTGGCGCGTACTGCCGCCGGCACCGTAGGTCACGGAGACAAAAGCAGGCTGCAGCGGGCGCAGACGCTCCATGGCGCGCCATAGGTTCTCCGCCATGGTCTCTGTCTTGGGTGGAAAAAATTCGAATGAGACCGAAAGCGGTCCCATTGAACCCGACGAATTTACGCGATTGTCTGGAATGGCTGGTGTCACGATGGCGCATCCTTCTCACGTACGGCAAGCCAAATCAAAACCGTCAGCTGACCACCGGCCAGTTCCACCGGCGCCCGCACCCGCAACCGCGCCGCCGCGCACCAGGCATCCACCTGGCCCGGCTCAAAGCCAAGCCAACGGTGCTGATGTTCGGCGCGCAGGAATTCCTGATCATGGGCGGCAAAATCGACCACCAGAAGACGTCCGCCCGGGCGCAGGGTTTGCGCGGCCTCCGATATGACGGAGGCTGGCTCTTCGGCGTAGTGCAACACTTGATGCAGCACCACCACGTCAAACTCGTTAATAGGCAACTGCAGGTTATACATATCGCCATGGCGAACCTGGCAGTGGCGATGGCCGGCCTGCTCCAACTTGGCGCGGGCCACCTGCAGCATCTCGTGGGACAAATCAATGCCCGTGCCCCGGTCTATGCGGGGCGCGAATACTTCAAGAATTCGCCCCGTACCGGTGCCGATATCCAGAAAATCGCTGATGGGCTCCTCGCCAATGGCTTTTTGCAGCGCTGCCTCGACCTCTTGTTCGGGCACGTAGAGGGAACGGATTTCGTCCCACCGATCGGCATTGGCCCGAAAATATTCCGCCGCCGCCGCCGCTCTGGTCTGTTTGATCCCGGCCAGGCGGCTCAAGTCCCGCGCCAAGCCGTCATCTTGATCGGGTACCAAATCGACCAGTGTGCGGGCCAGGTGGGCACAATCGGAGGTATCGGCCAAACGGTAATAGGCCCAAGTTCCTTCCCTATGCCGCTCCAACAGGCCGGCCTCGCACAGCAGCTTCAAATGACGGGAGACCCGGGGCTGACTCTGCCCCAGAATTTGGGTCAATTCCGTCACTGTTAATTCCGCATGGGCGCATAACGCCAGCAGACGCAACCGTGTCGGTTCCGCCGCGGCGCGTAGTCCCTGCAGCAACAATTCCATGATCCTACCCCACTTGCCGGCGCGTAACGCGCCCGGCCAAGAATCATTCATTACATAAAGATATTTTTATATATATAGATTATTAAAGCAAAGTAAAGAACGCAAACGGAAAGGGCCCGCCATCGGATGATGACGGGCCCTCCGGTAAATAGATGTTTACCCTGTTAGGCAGCCTTTTTTTGGATTTCGATCCGCCGCGGCTTCAGATGCTCGGGCGTATGGCGTTCCAAATCAATATGCAGCAAGCCGTTTTCCATATTGGCGCCGGTGACCTGGACGTTATCGGCCAACTGGAAGCGCCGCTCGAAACCCCGTCCGGCGATGCCATGATGCAGGTAGGCGACGCCGTCCTGCTCGGTCTGGGGTTTGCCCTCGACGATGAGGACATTTTCCTTCACGGTAATTTCAACATCGTCTTCACCGACGCCGGCCACGGCAAGTGAAATGCGGTAGCTGTCATCATGTTTTTCGATGTTGTAGGGGGGATAGGGGCTGGCCGCTCCATCACTTTGCCGGGCTGCATCAAACAGCTGGTCAAAACGGTCAAAGCCAACGGATGAACGTAACAATGGTGCTAAATCGTATCTACGCATGGCGCGATACCCTCCTTTCGAAGCAATACCTTCGGTTCCTAAGACCCGCCGTTATTGGCCAGGTCCGCGTGTAAATCCGAACCCGCGCTGGGCGTCCGGACAATTTGAATGTAGGAATTAGAACTCGGGTTTCAAGACGCGAAATTTGATTTTGTTAATCCTTTGGGGCCATACTGGCTCCATGGATCGTTCCGATAAGAGCTCAAATTCCGTCGTGTCGCCGGCCGCGTTCTTTAGCCGCACTTTCGACGAGGCCTTGGCGCTGACGCGGGAGGCGCGGGACTATTTGCGCGATTACGGCGAAGAGGAATCGGGCGAACTGGCAATCGAGGTCGCGCGCCATTATTCGGTCGAGACCATGCGCCTGACCTCCCGCCTGACCAACATGGTGACCTGGTTGCTGGTGCAACGCGCGGTGCATCAGGGCGAAATGAGCCGCGACGAACTGCACGAAGATACATGGCGTCTGGGTGGCAAGGAAATTTGCCTGGGGGAGGGCAAAGTGGAGGCCGAGTTATTGCCGCCCTATCTATGCGATCTGTTGCGACGCAGCGAGCGATTGTATAGCCGCATTGCGCGGCTGGACCAGATGGTCGCCAACGAAGCTGTCTAATGGTACGAAGCGAAAGGAAGAGTTCTTCGGTTTGGTGTCTTGCACACCACGATTCTTCAGACCACTAGCCGCAAATTAATCGAGGCCGAAGCCTTTGAACTTGTTGCGGAATTTCGCAACCCGGCCAGTATCCAACACGCGCTGCGGGCCTCCGGTCCAGGCCGGATGGGTACTGGGGTCGATATCCAACTTCAACACCGCGCCCGGCTCGCCATAGGTTGAACGCGTCTTGAATTCCTGCCCATCGGTCATCACCACGGTAATCTCATGGTAGTCGGGGTGGATATCTTTTTTCATCATGCTGCTCCGTGAATTGCCGGGGGTGTATAACCAAACCGTTGGCGGAGCGCAAGAGCCCGTTGTTGTGCCATTGGGTTTCTGTTGTTATACCCCAGCCGCGGCCAGAGCGATTTTCAATTAATTGGCGTCGTTTTCGCGACTGAAGCAATTGTTTCAATTAGTTTATTCTTAAAACCCCAAGCACATTTTCTGCGAATGTACTGAGGGTTGGAAGCAAGGCAAGGGGCAGTGTGCATTGCGAAATAGAGGCCCTGACAGCGAACGGGAAGAACGCGGAAATGTTGGCGGCCTCCGCCGCATCTTGCCCTACGTCGCGCCCTATAAATGGATCGTTGTAAGCGCCGGCCTGGCATTGGTGATTTCGGCTGGCTCCGTCCTGGCCATCGGACAAGCGATCCGCCGCGTGATCGACAATGGTTTCGGCGGCGAACAGGTTTTGGTCGATGAATACTTTCTCGCCCTTTTGGGTATCGTTTGTGTGCTGGCCGCCGCCACCTATGCCCGCTACTACCTGGTGACATGGCTGGGCGAACGCATCATCGCGGACGTACGCGCCGCCGTCTACAATCACGTCATCAGCCTGAGCCCGGCGTTTTTCGAAACCATGCGGACAGGCGAAGTGCTATCCCGTCTGACCGCCGATACCACATTGATACAGACCGTCATCGGCTCGACCGCTTCGGTGGCGCTGCGCAATGTTCTGATGTTTCTCGGCGGCAGCGCGCTGTTGATCATTTCCAGTGCCAAACTGACCGGCTTGGTTTTTTCCCTGCTGCCGGTGGTCATCCTGCCGATCCTGATCTTTGGCCGTAAGGTGCGGCGGCTGTCGCGGGATAGTCAGGACCGTATCGCCGATATTTCCAGCTATGCCGAGGAGAGTTTGGGCGCCATCCAGGTGGTACAGGCGTTTTGTCACGAGGCCATCGACCGGCTGCGTTTTAGCAAGGTCACCGATGATGCCTTTGCCGTCGCCATACGGCGCACGCGGGCGCGGGCCTGGCTGACCGCGCTTGTCATGCTGTTGATTTTCGGGGCGGTGGATGCAGTGGTCTGGATTGGCGCCAAGGACGTAATCGCGGGCGATATGAGCGGCGGTGAGCTCGCCGCCTTTGTCTTTTACGCCATTCTCGTCGCCGGCGCCTTGGGCGCCCTGGCGGAAGTCTATGGCGAATTGCAACGGGCCGCGGGCGCCGCGGAACGCCTGATGGATTTACTGTTGGTGGAACCGGGCATCACCGTTGCCGCACGGCCCACGCCCCTGCCGGAATCGGGCAGCTGCGCCATCAGCTTCCGCGATGTTACCTTTCAATATCCGTCCCGCCCCGATCTGCCCGCGCTGAAAAATTTCAGCCTGGATGTGGCGCCGGGCGAAACCGTCGCCCTGGTCGGACCGTCCGGGGCCGGCAAGACCACGGTCTTTCAGCTGCTGTTACGGTTCTATGATCCGCAAAGGGGCGCGGTGACGTTGGACGGCGTCGATTTGCGCGATGCCGATCCGTCCAAGGCGCGATCCCGGATTGCACTGGTGCCGCAGGATCCCGTGATATTTTCCGCCAACGCGCGGGACAATATCCTCTATGGCCGGCCCGATGCGTCCGACGGTCAATTGCGGGCGGCGGCGGATGCGGCAAACGTTACCGAATTCATTGAAGAGCTACCGGACAAATTCGAGTCTTTTCTGGGCCAGCGCGGCGTCCGCCTTTCCGGCGGCCAACGCCAACGCCTCTCCATCGCCCGGGCCATTCTGGCCAATCCATCCGTCCTGCTGCTTGACGAGGCGACATCTTCCCTGGACGCGGAATCCGAACGCGCGGTGCAAAATGCACTGGAAGGTCTGATGACGGACCGCACCACCATCATCATCGCCCACCGTCTGGCCACGGTCTTGAAAGCGGACCGCATCGTGGTGATGGAAAAAGGCACCGTGGTTGAGATGGGCCGCCATGACGAACTGATCAAACGGGGCGGCCTTTATGCCCGCTTCGCCGCGTTGCAATTCAATACGAACTAGATCAAACACCGCGCATGGACCCTTATAGCCGCATCGTCTATTCTTACAGACGATCTTGGAGCCATTTGGAGCGGTGTGGGTATGCCGATTTCTGACGCTGGCGGCCAGCGTACCGCGTTGACAGGAAAACATAAGCACGAACTCGTCGACGAGATTCTTGAGCTGCGACGCCAATTATTTGATCTGCAACAACCTGCAAATAACGCATTTAGCGCGGGCGGCTCTCAAATGCCTGCCGATGCGGAGGATGGCCCAGGCGATTTAGGGCATCAATCTCAATCATTTTTGCAACTCGTCATCGATTCCCTACCGGTTCTGATATTTTATGCTGATCGCGATGAACGCTACCGCATCGTAAATCGGGCCTTCGAAGAATGGTACGGACTTTCTGCAAAAGACGTCATTGGCCAAACGATAAAAGAGACTTTAAATCCGGTCTATGGCGAGATCGAACCATATATAAATGCCGTGCTGGCCGGCGAGACGGTTCGATATGAAAGAGTTTTCGCCTTTGGTGCCGCCAAGGGGCGAAACGTCGATGTGCAATGTCTGCCGCATATGGATAAGAACGGAAATATCCTTGGTTTCTTCACTCTTGCTCGAGATATCACGGAACATAAATTGGCGGAGCAGGCTTTGCGGGAAAGCGAGCAACGGTTCCGTGATTTCGCCGAAGCAACATCGGACTGGTTTTGGGAAATGGACACCGATGACCGTTATGTCCTGGTCACCAATGCGATCGACGGCGGGGTGGGTATGGCCGCGGAATGGTTCATCGGAAAGACGACCAATGAAATCGTGGAACGGTTTTATGAGCGCGCCGACTGGCAGCCTTATTTTGAGGCCGTCGAGGCGCGGCGTCCCTATCGCGATATGTTGCTGCGTCGAACCGGCGAGGACGGAAAACGTCAATGGATCAACAGCAGCGGCCGGCCCTTCTTCGACGCCGAGGGAAACTTCAAGGGTTTCCGTGGCACCGCCAGCGATGTCACCGAGCAAAAAGAGGCCGAACAAGCGCTGGCGGCAAACGAAGAGCGGTTCCGTTCGGTAATCGATCACGCGCCGTTGGCTATATCCCTCAAGGACCTCGACGGCCGCATTGAACTCATTAATGAGACCTATGAAACATTCTTCAAGGTTTCGGCGGCCGAGGTATTGGGTAAAACTTCCACCGACCTCTATGCGCCGGATGCCGCGGCGCGCCAGGGTGAAAACGACCGCAATGTCATCGAAAACAAAATAGCGCTGGTTGAGGACACTGAGGTATTGCAACGTGACCTGCCGGTAAAATTCCTGCGTATCACGAAATTCCCTGTGTTCGACCAATTTGGACAGGTGCGAAATATCGGCACTTTTGCCGTGGATATTTCGGGAGAAAAGGCGGCGGAGGAGCGTCTTCGCCAAGCGCAGAAAATGGAAGCCGTGGGCCAGTTGACAGGGGGCATCGCCCATGAATTCAACAATTTGCTGCAGGTTATTGTCCTGAATTTGGATGTCATGGCTACTGATTTGCCTGCAGATCATGAAATTGCCGAGAGCCTTCAAGTCATAAACAGAAACGTTACGCGCGGAGCCGATCTGACGGACCGTCTCTTATCGTTTTCCCGGCGGCAACGATTGGCGCCCGCGACGTTGATGATCGAAAAATTATTGACTGACATGCAAGACATGCTGCAGCGAACCCTCGGAGAAACCATCGATGTAAAAATCGAACCGGCAGGTTTTCTCTGGACGGCGGAAGCCGACCTGGGCCAATTGGAAAACGCCCTGCTGAACCTCGCCCTGAATGCCCGCGACGCCATGCCGGAAGGCGGCGTCATCACTCTCTCTGCCACCAACATCGTGCTCGGCGGGCAGGTAGAGGCAGGATATGAGGACGTAGCGCCTGGTGACTACGTCATGTTGAGCGTGACCGACAACGGCAGCGGCATGTCGGAAGAGGACCGCGGCCAGGCCTTCGAGCCCTTTTTCACCACCAAGGATGTTGGCGAGGGCACGGGACTAGGGCTGAGCATGGTTTATGGTTTTGCCCAACAATCGCGTGGCTTTGCCGAGATTGAAAGCGAGCTGGGGTACGGCACGACGGTACACATTTACTTGCCCAGATCGGTCCGCTCCGGGGGCAGTGCAGCGGCGGCTATTGAAAGTCCACCCGAGACAACCACGCGGAGTAGCGGCACCATTCTCCTGGTCGAAGATGACAAAGAAGTCCGGCAGGCCATGGCCAGCCAATTGATCAAACTGGGTTATCAAGTGACGGAGGCCGAAAACGGCGTCGAGGCTCTGGCCGTGATGGCTGATGGCCTGCGGTTCGACCTGCTGTTCACCGACGTCGTCATGCCCGGCGGATTGAATGGGCTCGATTTGGCGCGCCAGCTTCAAGTGCTGGATCCCACGCTCAAGGCGCTCTATTCCAGTGGATATAGCGAAGACGTTGTCGCAAAAGCAGGTCATTTGGAAGAGGATGCCATCGTGCTGCACAAGCCTTACAATAGCGATCTTCTGGCCGCGACGATTTCACGAATCTTGGACTAGCGCATGTCGCGTTCAATTGAACGCGAGGCCATGCGCTAAAACCATTAAGATAGAGCAACTTATCCGCATTCAAGTGAATCCAATTGAATGCGGGTTGCTCTAGAAAATTTCTCTACGAATGGGATTCGCTCTTGCGGCCCAAGTCGTTGGTATTAATACCAAGGTGCGGGTTCAACGCTGGGTCAGCTTGAATTCGATGCGCCGGTTGCGGCGGTTGGCAATTTCGCCGGGCCGCGGGTCGAGGGGCTGAAATTCGCCGAAACCCGTGGCTGCCAGACGGTTCGCGGGCACCCCCTGTTCAACCAGATACTTGACCACGGCAATGGCCCGCGCCGACGATAGTTCCCAGTTCGAGGGGAATTGCGCGGTTGCAATGGGTATTGCGTCCGTGTGGCCATCTACCCGCAGCACCCAGTTGATGTCCGCCGGAATTTGGTGGGAAATTTCAACCAGGGTCGCGGCCATCTGGGCAATCTGGGCCTGCCCAGCCTGCTCCAATAAAGCGGAGCCGGAACCGAACAGCACTTCTGATTGGAAAACGAAACGATCACCGACAATGCGTATGCCGCGCCGCTGGCCCAATACTTCACGCAACTTGCCAAAAAATTCCGAACGGTAACGGGTGAGTTCCTGGACCTTGCTGGCCAGAGCCTGGTTCAACCGCTTGCCAAGATCGGTGATCGTCGCCTCGTCCTCCCGGTCCTTGATTTCGGAAGCTTCCAGGGCGGCGTTCAGGCGCTGAATTTGCCGGCGTAGCGCAAGGATTTGCTGGTTCAAAACACCGACCTGGGCCTTTTGCCCCGTACTCAGCACCATGCCCGCATTGTAGTCCTCCTCCAAACGGGTATAGAGGTCCAGCAGCTCGACAAGGCGTATTTCGCGCTCATCGATACCTTTTTGAGCCAGCAGGGTGCGTTCTTGTTCCTTGGCCAGGGCTGCCTGCAATTCCTTGCTTCGGTCCCGCAAGGCGCCCAGTTCCGTCTCCCGCGTGGCCAAGTGCCGGGTCACCGTGTTCAGTTCCGTCTCCCGCGTGGCCAAGTGCCGGGTCACCGTGTTCAGTTCCGTCTCC
>JAPYPT010000060.1:0-10913 GCA_029937535.1 Alphaproteobacteria bacterium | reverse complement strand
CGCGTGGCCAAGTGCTGGGACATCGTGTCTAGCTCGGTCTGCCGTGCCTCAAGGTTTTCGGACAGTTTGCGCGCTTCTAGCTCCCGGGCCGCCAGGTTCTGTATCAATGTGCCGACCTGAGCCTCCAAAGTGCCACGCAGCCTGCGAAGGGCTTCAATATCCCGGCGCAGACTTTCCAATTCCAATAACCGGCGCTGGGTAACCTCGCGGCTAACCTGTTCCCGGCTTTCCGACGCCGCCAGGGCGTCTTCCGCTTGCTCGGCCCGGGTGATCATTTGACGCAGTTGGACTTGCAGTTGGTCGCGGTCGGCGGTGGTTGTCTGCAAGGAAGAGGACAGTTGGGCAATATTCAGCCGCAGATCCACATTGGCCTGGCGCTCCAAATCCAACAGATCCGCCAGTTCGGCAACCTGCCGGTTCAACCGGTTCAAGGCCTCGTCCTTACCGGAAATGGCCTGGGTCAACAGCACCTGGGCCAGCACGAACACCACCAGTAAAAATATGAAAACCAGCAATAACGTGGCCAAGGCATCGACAAAGCCAGGCCAGATATTGACTGAGCCGTTGGAATTATTGCGACGTCTGGCCATGGATCATTGAATGTTGATCATGAAATGTTGATCATTGAATATTGTTCATGGAGCGGTTCTCATCGGCCATCCGTCATGGCGGCAATGGTGCGGGCAAGGAGTTTGATCTCACTACGTAATTCGGCCACCGATTGGTTGCGGCCATCGCTCAATTCCGCCAACAATCGCACGACGTAATTATCAAGATTACGAAGGTGGCCGCGGCTGGCTTCATCCAGGCCGCTTTGCTGTCCTTCGAGGTGATTGCTCAGACTTTGCAGAACGGGGCGGATTTCCATCTGGTTTTCCGCTAATTTGACCATCAAACCCTGTTCCGTCTTCATTTGGTCGGTCAGAAGCGACAGCTTGTCAACCAGCGCCATCAGGGTGCTTTGCGCCGAACCCCGGCCTTCTTCCGTACGGGAAATTGTGCGTTGCAGGTTTTCCAGGCTGTCAGCGGTTTGCTCCAACAGCGCCTGAACATAGGCCGGCATCGATTGATCGCCTTCCGCCAGACCGCCGCCGCTGGAAAGGTGGGTATAGCTGGAGAGCCATTCTTCCAAGTCATTGTAAAAGCGGTTCTGCGCCTGACTGGTCTGCAATTCGAGGAAACCCAGCACCAGACTGCCAGCCAGCCCGAACAACGACGACGAGAAGGCAATGGCCATGCCGTTCAATGGCGATTGCAGACCTTCCTTCAGATCAGAAAAGATGGCGCCGAAATCGCCCGCCGCAAGGGATAGACTGCCAATCGTCTTGCCCACGGCGCCAACCGTTTCCAACAAACCCCAAAAGGTACCCAAAAGCCCGAGAAAAATTAGCAGACCAATCAGGTAACGGGACAGATCCCGGCTTTCATCCAACCGGGAATGGATGGAATCCAGCATGGAGCGCATGGACATCGCCGACAACGACATCCGCCCCGCCGTGCGGTCCCCCAACATGGTCGCCATGGGCGCTAGAAGCTTCGGCTCCCGCTGTACCGACAAACCTGGCTCCGAACGGCGGAATGTCTCAACCCAATCCACTTCCGGCCGTAACATCATGACCTGGCGAAAGGCGTATATTATGCCAAAGAACAAGGTCGCCAGGATCATGCCGTTCAAAATGGTGTTGGCTTGAAATGCGCGCACCAAGGGCAGATACAACAGCACTGCCGCCGCGATGACCAAAACCAGGAACATCGACATTCGAACCAAATAGCGGTCGGGCCTCGTCATGCCGCAATTCCACTCATTTCCATTGCCCCCTACAGCCCGCGTAAATCCGCCTTCGGCCCCGGCCCATCGTTGGGTACGGCAGACGTCCTATCGGCCCAGCATTACAATATCGACCCGGTCGGGAAGCCCGCCATCGCGGGCGATGCCCAACGCGCGCACATCAATGCGCGTGCTGCGTAATCCATTCTCGATCAAGAACGACCGCACCGCCAGTGCGCGCGACAAAGACAATCGCCGGGCCTTTGAGGTATCCTTGCCCGTACCTTCCGCATAAGCCTTCAATTGCAAACGGGTTCCCCCCGCTTCTATTTGTTTGGCTATTTTTTTCAGGCGGCTTTCATCATCCCGGGTCAAAACGGAACTACCCGTACGAAAGCGGATCTGCAGCATGCCCTCTTTTGCTGGCGACAGGGCGGCGACACGCTGGCGTTTCGCGACCTTTTCTGTGTTTGCCGGCGGCGGCGGGGCCTTGGTCACTTTTGTTTTTTGCGGCGCCTTTGAGATGATCGCTGGCGGCGGTGGTGGCGGCGGCGTCAATTTGCCGCCGGCGGGCGCGGTTCGCGTTGGCGTCCGCATGACCGGGGGTTTGGCCGCGGGAGCCCTGGACACGGCAGGCTTTGGCATCACCGCCGCGGGCGGCGGCGGCGGGGCAAGCCGGGCCTGCTTGACTGGTGCCGCGCTTTTCATAACCGGATTTTTGATCTCGGGCTTTGCCATCACGGCCGGTTTCGGCGGTGCGGGCGGGCGGTTGCTGGCAAGCCTGGGACGAAGCGGCGGGGCAGCGGCGGCCGGACGCGGCGCGGCGGGGGCCCGTCTTGCCACCGGCGCCCTTGCCTGCATGGCGGCCGGCGCGGCGGCGATGGATGCCGGGCTAGGTTGGCGCAACGTGAACTGGCGCGTCGGCGTGGACCCATGCAAATTGGGGATCAACAAATGGCGGCCGCCGGGACCTAACCCCAGTCCGAATTGTTGGGAGGGCGCGGAGGCACCAAAATGCGCGCTGGGACTGCCATAAATCGCGCTGAGATTGATGGATACACCTGACGGGGCGCCTTGGCCGCCAATATACACGGTCTGCTGGGCCCAGACCGGTTGCGCCGCCCACGATGCTGCAAGTGCCGCAAAAACCAGCAAGGCCGGCGAAGATTTCACAGCTCGATAGAGTGTTCGACAGAGTGTTCGGCGCGGCGTGCGGCGGAGCGTTGACAGGGTGCCGATTATCCGGCCGATGGTCGCGTCAGAATTTGCTTTCATAGGGCTCTCGCGGCGGGCTTTCGCGGCTGCGTCTCGCGGCTAGTTTCCATTCTGAACAAATCCATACAACCGCCAACCGATCCCGGTACACAAAACAGAGGTTCCACGTCTTCATCCATTGGCCAGGCACGATAGACTAAAGTGCGTGTCCCGGCAATGATTTAGCGCATTCTCCTCAACCGGTGGGCAGACCACGCCATAAATTTCGGCAATAAATGGCGGTGCGGGCGTGGCGGGCTCTATTGCGGCCGCCGGGCCTGGCGAAGCAAACGCAGCATGCGGCCATGGATCGCCTCATTCGCGGCCAGAACGTCACCCTTATACAGCGGGTCGGCGCCGCCGTCCGTCCGGCTGACCATGGCGCCGGCTTCCCGCGCCAGTAAAATCCCGGCGGCGATATCCCAGGGCGCCAGGCCGGTCTCCCAAAATCCGTCAAAGCGCCCCGCGGCGACATAGGCCAAATCCAGGGCGGCCGAGCCCATGCGCCGAATGCCCGCGCACTCGCCGGCAATCGCATCCATTTCCGCACCGTAGTATTGGTTTTCCGCACGGCCCAGATGCGGAATGCCCGTGCCAATGACGGTGTCGCCCATATGCCGGCGCGCCGCGACGCGCAGGCGGCGGTCATTCAAAAAGGCGCCCTGCCCTTTCTCGGCCCAGAACATCTCGTCCGAAATCGGCGCATAGATCATGCCGGCCGTCACTTCGCCGGCTTCCTCCAAGGCAATGGAGATGGAAAACATCGGGATGCCATGCAGGAAATTCGCCGTCCCGTCGATCGGGTCGATGATCCAGCGCCGGCTTTCATCCTCCCCCACGACATCCTCGCCTTCCTCTGTCAGGAAGCCGTATTTGGGCCGGGCCTGCAGCAAGGCATCGCGCAGCATTCCGTCGGTCCGCACGTCGGCGGCCGTCACGAAATCTCCCGGCCCCTTGCGCGAGACCTGTAAATTCTCCACTTCGCCGAAGTCACGCACAAGGCGCCGCGAGGCCTTGCGCGCGGCCAGCTGCATAACGTTCATTGTGGGCGATGTTCTGGGCAACGGTCAGGTCCAATCGGCGAATATCAAATGATTTAACGAAACAACCATGGGGGGCGCCGCCGGGCCGGCGCTAACCTTCGGCCCGTTTGACATAGGAGCCGTCCTCGGTGGCGACGACGATCTTATCGCCAACACCGACAAACGGCGGCACGGAGGAGCGGATCTCATTATCCAATATCGCCGGCTTGTAGGACGCGGCGGCCGTCTGGCCCTTGAGAACGGGCTCCGTGTCGATCACTTCCAGAACCACATGTTCGGGCAGGGAGACACCCAGTACGCTGCCTTCATGGCTTTCAATGGACACCGTCATGCCGTCCTGCAGATAGGCCGCCTGTTCGCCCAATTGGTCGCCGTTCAACACCACCTGTTCGTAGGTTTCCACATCCATGAAGGTGAAACTATCATCGTCGCCGAACAGGAACTGATGTTCCCTTTGATCAAGGCGGATCTTCTCGACATTTTCCGAAGCGCGGAACCTCTCGTTCAATTTGCTGCCGTCACGCAAATTACGCAACTCGACCTGCAAATAGGCGCCGCCCTTGCCCGGTTGGGTATGGGCGATCTTAACCGCCCGCCACAAACCGCCCTTATGCTCGACCACATTGCCGGGCCGAATGGCATTGCCATTGATCCTCATGGCGTCATCCTCATCGTATCGTCCTCATGCGTGTTTTCCCGCCCGGATTACCGTCAATCCACGGTGCGGAAAGGCGGCGGAACCTACCAGGGCAGCGGTTGCGACGCAATGAAGAAGCTGCGCCGGAGCCACGGCAAATTTAAGCACCGCATTTTTACTTTTGCCATGGCTTTTTTGCTGGGCTAGGCTCCCATGGCAATTATCAAAATCGGAGAAGGACAGAACATGGAAATCACCCGGCATAATCCCGGACCGCGCATGAGCCAGGCCGTGGAACATAATGGCGTCGTCTATCTGGCCGGACAGGTCGCCAACGATATGAAAGCCGATGTCGGCGAGCAGACCCGCCAGGTCCTGGCCAAGATCGATGCCCTGCTGGCGACCGCCGGCAGCGACAAATCGAAGTTGCTGTGGGCCCAGCTGTGGGTCACGGACATGCGTAACTTCGCCGGCATGAACGAAGTTTGGGACGCCTGGATTGATCCCGAAAACCCGCCCGTGCGCGCCGGGCTTTGCAGCGATTTAGCGGCGCCGGGCTATTTGGTGGAAATAATGGTGATGGCGGCAAAATAGGCGCCGGCTTTCAAGATGATCAGCTCGGGGCATGTGGCATGATCAACTGTTTCGATAAAATCCTAGACCGAGGGCGCCTCTTCCTGATGGTCTCCTGCGCCCTGCTTCTTTTGGCAACCAACCCCGCCGTCGCCGGCTGGAAAGAGGCCAATGCGGCCCTGCAATCGGGTAAGCTGGCGGAGGCGCTGCCCCACCTCCGCCCCCTTGCCGAGGCGGGGGACCCGGAGGCGCAGTATATGCTGGGCTACCTGCTGAGCGGCGCCACCGGCGTGAAACATGACCTGACGGAAGCGTTCAAATGGTACTCCACCGCCCTGGCCCTGGGCCAGGCCAACGCCGCCGCCGCCCGCACCATGATCGGCAAGAAACTAGGCCAGTACAAGGCGGCGGAAGCGCTACGGCAGGCACAATACTGGCTGAAACAATATGCGGACGGTGCCACGCCCGCCGCGCCGGGCAGCAAGGATACGGCGGAAGGCAAGGACGCGGCGGCCGAAGATGCCGCCAGGGACGTTCCCATTCCCCGCGAAAAGCCGAAAAATCAACCTTAGACGGCGATAGTCCGCCGCAAGAAATTACTCACGGGAGAATTTGAGCCATGGCACGACCCTGTAAGGCGTACATCGCGGGTGCTTACGAACATCCAACCCGCCATGCGGTGGAGCAATCCGTCGCCCAATTGCATGCGGAGGTCGCCCGCGGCGCCCTGGCCGATGCCGGACTGAGCAAGGATGACGTGGACGGCTATTTCTGTGCCGGCGATGCGCCGGGTCTGGGCGGTTTGTCCATGGTCGAATATATGGGCCTGGACGTCCGCTACACGGATTCAACCGATACCGGCGGCTCGGCCTATGTGGTTCATCTGGGCCATGCGGCCGAGGCCATCGCCGCCGGCAAATGCTCCGTCGCCCTGATCACCCTGGCGGGTCGGCCCCGCATGGCCGCGCGCGGGCCGTTGCCCGATTACGGCAACGATACCCCCGACATCGCTTTCGAGACGCCGTTCAATCAGAATATCGTCAACAATTACGCCATGGCCGCCATGCGCCACCGCCACGAATACGGCACCACGGCGGAACAGTTGGCCTGGATCAAGGTCGCCGCCTCCCACCACGCCCAGCACAACGAGCATGCCATGCGCCGCGAGGTGGTGACGGTGGAGGACGTGGTCAACTCTCCCATGATCGCGGACCCGCTGCATCGCTTGGACTGCTGTGTCATCAGTGACGGCGGCGGCGCCCTGGTGGTGGTCAGCCCGGAGATTGCCAAGAGCTTGGGAGCCCGCCACTGGGACCGCTGCGTCAAGGTGTTGGGCCAGGGCGAGGCGGTCAAGCATACCGACCGGGGCCGGATCGACCTGACTTATACCGGCGGCGTCAAATCAGCCGCCATAGCCTTCGCGGAAGCCAACCTGACCCCGGCCGACATCGACATGGTCACCATCTACGACAGCTTCACCATCACCGTGCTGATTACCCTGGAAGACCTGGGCTTTTGCGAGAAAGGCCAGGGCGGCAGGTTCGTCTCCGACGGCAATCTGATCTCCGGCGTCGGCAAGCTGCCGTTCAACACCGACGGCGGCGGATTGTGCAACAACCACCCCTCCAACCGGGGCAGCATGACCAAGATCATCGAGGCCACGCGCCAGGTGCGTGGCGAGGCGCACCCAAATGTTCAGGTGCCCGATTGCACCTTCGCCCTGGCCCACGGCACGGGCGGCCTGATCGCCACGCGGCTCTGTAGCGCCACCGCCATACTGGGGAGGAACGACGCATGAGCGCGCAAAATTCCGGCAATCAATATCCCGACTATCCGGTTCCCAACCCGGCCCTGGATGCCCAGCCCTTCTGGGACGGCACCGCCGTGGGCAAGCTGCTGCTAAAGCGATGCGGGGACTGCGGCGAGACCCATTACTACCCCCGGGCCATTTGCCCCCATTGTTTCAGTTCCGAAACCGAATGGTATGAAGCCACGGGCCGGGGCACGATCTACAGCTTCTCCGTCATGCGCCGGGCGCCGGTGCCGTACGTCATCGCCTATGTGGCGCTGGAGGAGGGCGTGACCATGATGACCAACATCGTCGACTGCGACTTCGACGCCCTGGCGATTGATGATGAGGTGGAAGTCGTCTTTCACCCCATCGACGGCGGTTTTTCCCTGCCGCTGTTTACGCCGGTGGCGGCTTAGCAGGCGTAATCTGTTGGCAAAAATCCGGGACACTATGCGGTGATCGATAATTTCGCAAAAACCATGGCGCTGATTGAGAAGATGCGGCTCGCCTTGCCCATCTCTGCCATCACAACCCCCGAAGTTCGTGAAACCCTACAAAATAGTTCCGACAAAATATTTCCCAGCGAATGCAGCATTACCGAAATCCGATACATGAACGACGAGGGCGGCATTGCGTGCGATCTTGATTTCGGCTTCAGCGAAAATAAAAACGCGGTCATCATTTCGATTACCCATCTCAGGTTCGATCGCCGACATCCCCTCACGCGGGAGATCGAGGCTTATTGCAAACATCGGGTCAAGCGGCTGAAGAAGCTCAATCGTGGGATGGCCCCGACATGATGTTTGGCGTGGGCGTTGGCCTATAGGTCATTGATGTCCACTACAGCTGCGTCAAACCGTTGATGGACAGCGATGAGCCAACAGTTGAATGAACGGGATTGCCACCGTTGCCAAAAACGATTTAGTTCGACATGCGTGCGACGCCGACGGCGGCACTATAGGCGCTACGCACACATATGCTCAACTGGCTGATGATCCCATGAAGGCAGCCGCAGACCGTATTTCAATCGGAATAGGTGATGCGTTTAGCGGTGAAACGATAACAGGACCAAACAAGGATTAACAAAGTATACTGCCTTGCAAACCATGTAGGCCATAGTCACGAATTGTGCTGGGGCGCTGGTTTGCGATAAAATTGCCCATTGTATACCATAATGAATTGTTGACGCTTATGCGGCGTCACGGGAAATTGTCGCATGATGTTTTGGTTCCGGAAATATAAAATTCTTGCCACTGCGATTTTGGCTATTTTGCTTCTGACTCCTGCCAAGCCGCGAGCAGAGGTGAGGATCAGCCCTATACTTCAAAGAATTATTCCCGAGACGTCGGACCGAGTGAAGGCCGGCCAAGTCGTCTCGAAGCCGATTCCTTTCGTGACAAGAAGCGATGTAGTCCATCTTAAACTTCGGATCGATAATGCAGTATTCAAAGGAATGAGCGTTTGGGTTTGCGACGAAAATAATCGGCGCATGCTGCTTGCCAGGAGAAACGCCCGTTGCATTGGAGGAAATGACGCAGTCGGTCACTACCAATTGTCTGCAAAGCCTTATGGGACCGGCGTGAATTATTTGATGTTCGACAACACACGGTCTCTGCTTTTGACGAAGAAAATTCGTTATTTGCTTGTTCTGAACACTCCCCTAACAAGCAATATGCGCCAATCTTTGCAAGGGATTTTCGACAGGCTTTCCGCCAACATTAAGAGGACATTCAAAGCACCTCCTTTTGGAATATTTGTCCGACCCTGTGGGGAGGTAAATGCATTTTCGAGTGGACGCACCGGTGATATCACGCTGTGCTCCGAATTGGTCCTGGAAGCCATGTTTGCGAAGAAGGGCGGCATGCTAACAGGCATCTTTTTCCATGAACTTGGTCATACGCTTTTGAATTTATGGGGAGATCCCAATTGGCATAATGAACGGACAGCGGATGAATTCGCCGCAGTTGTGATGATACTTTCCGGACAGCAAAATGCTATTCAAAATTGGATACGTTGGTATGAGGCCAATGAAGATTGGGTGCGAGAGGCGCAAATTATTGTGGCTACAAAGGATTTACACCCGCTAAATGTGCAAAGGATTTCAGCGATCAGGGACATTCAACGATACCCATCCAATTATATTCCTCGCTGGAACAGGCTCATCTATCCTCATCTTACAGATCGCGAACTGGATCGGATTATCACAGCCCCCCGACGATTTGAAAATCCACGTCTGGCTAAGATGACATTAAAAGGTCGGTAGGAATTCTTTGGTCAAAGTCCGATGTTGAGAGGGTCATATCTTTCTTGTTGAATTTCGCTTGTCCTGAGAGAGCGAATTAGGGAGACACGATCCGATCTTTCGCCCCTCTTTGAGGGCGAAAATCGATCATGTCACCATAATTCTTGTGTTTGGCCCAGGCGCCGCTTAACCCCGCGAGGGCAGCACTACCACGCCGGTGCCCTGGATCGATAGTTCGTCGTCCTGCTGGCGGGCCTGTTGGGTGATCTCGATGCAGTGGCGGCCCTCATCGTCGATGAATTTGTTGGAGACCTCACCATTGATGTAGAGCACATCGCCTTCCGGGTTGTGGCGGCGGATGCGGGTTTTGTGGTTGGCCAGGAAGCCGTCGTCGCCCATCCAGTTGGTCAGGTGGTGGGTCAGCCACGAGACCCGCTCGGGGCCGTAGTCATAGGCGCCGGGCGCGCCGACCTCGGTGGCGAATTCGTTCTCCCAATGCACCCGTTCGGGACAATCGGGGATGTTGAAGCGGTTGGTGACGCCCAGGCCGGGATGCTTATGGATTTGTTGCCAGGCCAGCTTGTTGGCGCGGATGTAAAGCCCGCCCCAGCCCTGGGCGTAACAGATGAAGCCCGTGGCGGTCATGGGCCCCTTGAGCATGGTGGGCAGTTTGTCACCCACCGTGACGTCTTCGTAATAGCGGGTTTCGGCGCCGCGAACTTCTTCCTTGGCATAGTGGCGGTAGATATCCACCAGTTCGTCGTCGCTGTATGTGAGTTGGCCTTTTTTCGCCGCCTCATATTTGGTGCCGGCCTCGCGCGCCTTGTCCCGTTCGGTGCGGAAGCACCAGCTATCGGCGCTGGCGACATTGTCGCCGTCCTGGTTGTAGAATTCCACGTGATAGATCTGTTGGATGGCGCGGCCGGAAAACTGGGTGTCGTGGGGGATCAATTCCTTCAGCCAGGCTTCGCAATGGACTTCATCGTTGCGGGAGAGGTGCTTGCGCCAGGTCCAATCGGCGCCCGCCCACATGGCGTGAATGCCCGGCAGACCGCCCACGTAACCGGAAATGATCCGGTTGGTGGCGAAGAGGAAACTGGGCAGGGCAATCAGGCTGCCAAACGCGGTCTGTTTGGCGTACTCAGGATCGCACCACAGGGGATTGTCGTCGCCAATGCCGTGGGCGTAGTGGCGGATATTGTCCCGGCTCGCCTCGTAACACCAGGGTTCCGGCATGTTCTCGATCTTGACGCCGATGCGTTTTTGCAGGTCTTCCAGACCGCGTTCGGTGATTTTGGGAAACCGGCCGGTATTTGCTTCATTCATCTTCTATTCTCCTTGCGCGGCGGCTTCGCGGTCGCGCAATGTCTTGCGGTTGACCTTGCCCGCGGGTGTTTTGGGTAACTCGTTGGTGAATGCCACGATGCGGGGATATTCGTGGCGGCTCAGATTTTCCTGAACGAATTTCTGTAATTCCGCGACGAAGTCATCGTCGCCCGGCCGGTCCGTGACGATAAACGCCTTGACCACCAGGCCGCGTACGTCGTCCGGCGCGCCGATGGCGGCGGCCTCCAGCACGTCGGCGTGTTTCAACAGGGTATCCT
>JAPYPT010000383.1 GCA_029937535.1 Alphaproteobacteria bacterium | reverse complement strand
GTCCAATGCATGACGTCCGGAGAAACGAATTCGTTCAGATTGGCGAACAGGGCGCCGGCCAGGCCGCAAATGGTCGCGGCGATGGTGAAGGCGGCCAGTTTGTAGCGGTAGGTGGGAAAGCCAATGGCTTGCATTCGCTTTTCGTTGGTGCGGCTGGCCCGGATCACCATGCCGAAGCGGGAGAGAACCAGGCGGTGCAGGCCATACAGCACCAGGGCCAGGACGGCAAAGACCAGATAGTAGAACTGCATGGCGTCGTTCAGATCGATCAGACCGGCAAATTCGCTGCGCATGGACGACATGCCATCATCACCGCCGAATTCTTCCAGGCTGATGGCCAGAAAGAACAGCATCTGGGCAAAGGCCAGGGTAATCATGATGAAGTAGACGCCCGTGGTACGCAGGCTCATGGCGCCAAAAACCAGTCCGATCAGGGCCGAGACGCCCATGGCCAGGGGAAATTGCAGAAAGCCCTGGTCCATGCCGTAATAGCTGAGGATCCCTACCGCATAAGCGCCGACACCCATATAAGCGGCGTGCCCGAAGCTGACCATGCCGCCATGACCCAGGATCAAATCCAGGCTGACGGCGGCAATGGCGAACACCATGATGCGTGCGATCATGTCCATGTAAAACGGTTGGTCGAAAAACACCGTCAGGGGCGGCACCGCCGCGAACATGGCCAGGGTCGCCAGGGATAACCAGATTTGCCGCTTGTTCATTAACTCAACCTGTCCTGGCCGGAAACAGGCCCTGGGGCCGGACCACGAGGATTGCCACCATCAGGATATAGATCAGCATGGAGGCCAGCGCCGGGCCGGCGGTATCGGCCGCGGCCTCGGAGACAAAGGCGCGCAACAGATCGGGCAGCATCACCCGGCCCACGGTATCCACCAGGCCGACAACAATTGCCGCGATGAAGGCGCCCCGGATGGAGCCGATGCCGCCGATGATGATGACGACGAAAGCCAGGATCAACAAAGGCTCCCCCATGCCCGGTTCCACGGACGTCAGGGGCCCCAGCATCATCCCCGCCAGACCGGCGAAAACCGCGCCCAAGGCAAAGACAAAGGTGAACAGGGATTTGATATTTATGCCCAGGGCGCCAACCATTTCGTTGTTCGAGGCGCCGGCCCGGATCAACATGCCCAGGCGGGTATGAGCCACGATTAGGTAGATGATGGCGGCGACGGCAAGACCCACGGCGATGATCACCAGGCGAAACACGGGATAGGGCGCACCGGGTATGATCTCCACATGGCCCATCAGATAGTCCGGCAGGCCGGAATAGAGGGAAACGGGCCCCCAGATAATGCGCACGATCTCGTTGAAAAACAGGATCAGGCCAAAGGTGGCAAGGACCTGATCCAGATGGTTGCGCCGGTAGAGGGTCCGCAACGCGATCACCTCAACCAGCACGCCGACGGCGAAGGTCGCCGGTACGGCCAGGACCAGGCCGCCGATGAACGACCCGGTCCAGTCAATCAATGTCGTTGCCAGATAGGCGCCGATCATGACCAGACTGCCGTGCGCCAGGTTGACCATGTCCATGATGCCAAAGACCAGGGTCAGTCCGGCGGCAATCAGAAACAGCATGACGCCGAACTGTAAACCGTTAAACGCCTGCTCCAACAGCAAAAGCGGATCCATATTGTCTCTCTACGCACCTAGAGCATGTTCCTTTTAAACATGCTCGGACTCTTAAGAAAAGAGCAATTGAACCAATCACCTGGGTCGCGATAGCGACTCCGATTCACACTACACGGCACTTGCCCATTCTTACGTCATTGCCGGGCTTGACCCGGCAATCCAGGGTAACAAACTCCAGTGTTTGCGGCCCTGGATCCACGGGTCTCCGCTTCGCTACGCCCGAGGATGACGGTTTGTCGTGTAGTGTGACTCCGATTAATTGAAAACCGCTCTGACTCAAATAGACGGGGGCGCCCTAGGACGCCCCCGGCATATACATTATTCCGTGACGTTTACCACTTCATGCGGCAGTCCTTGGCATAGGCGTCGCCATGGGCGGAAAGGATAACGCCGCGTGTTCTAGTGAAATATTTACCATCTTCCTTCACCGCTTCCCGCAGATAGATGTTCTGAATGGGGAAGTGGTTGTTGTTGAACTTGAATGTGCCCCGGGTGGTGGGGAAATCGCCGGCCCGCATGGCGGCCCGCAACTTGGCCCGGTCACCGATGCCCCCGGCCTTGCGGATGGCATGATCCAGGAACATCACCGTGTCGTAGGCCTGCGCGGCATAAAAAGCCGGCGTCTTGCCGTATTTCTTGCGGTATTCCGACACAAACCTGCGGTTGACGCTATTGCCCAGATCCGGGCTCCAATGCTGTACGCCGAAGGTCCCGACAGCCGCGTCCTTTTGCGCCGGCAGGGTCAGGGCATCCACGGAATAAACCGAATACAGCGGGATCTTCGTCGATAGGCCGGCCTGGGCATATTGCTTGACGAAATTGATACCCATGCCGCCGGGCAGGAAGATATAGGTGGCGGACGGCTTGGCCGCGCGGAGGGCGGTAATTTCAGCCTGATAGTCCTTTTGGCCCAGCTTGGTGTAAACCTCGCCCACGATCTTGCCCTTGTACATGCGCTTGAAGCCTTTGATCATGTCCTTGCCGGCTTGATAGTTGGGCGCCATGACATAGACATTGTTGATCTTCTTGTCGGTCATGTACTTGCCCATGCCTTCGGGCATCATGTCGTTTTGAAAAGCGACGTTGAAGAAATTGTCCGAACATTTTTTGCCCGCGATCGCGGAGGGCCCCGCGTTGGAACTGATCAGAAATGTGTTCGAACGCGTCACTGGACCATGGATGGCCAGCAGCAGGTTGGACCAGATGATACCGGCGATAAAATCCACGCGGTCTTTTTTGATCATTTTGTTGACGAGCTGTTTGGCCACGTCGGGCTTGCGCTTGTCATCGCCATAGATAATTTCCGTTTCAAGGCCGCCCAAGCGCCCCCCAACATGCTCCATGCCCAGTTCAAAGGCATTCTTCATGGGTTTGCCGATGATGCCGGCGCCCCCTGACAGGGTGGTGATGAAACCAACCTTTACCTTTTCCGCGGCCACAGGTGTTGCCGCGATAGCCATGCCCGCGACGAGCGCCAGAATTCGTTTTGACATGCCCCAGTCCTCCCAAGACGTTAGGTGTTATGCGTCAATCTTGACGCCGGCACGGACAATCGCCGGCTACGGCGCCACCCGGAGTGTATCGAAAAGCGAAGCAAGCCGAAAGCGCGGAAACGGGTAAGTCTTGCTTCCATTGGCGGGGCGTTCTGGCCGAATACTTATGAAACGTTGCACAGGGGCGTTGCTGGGACTAAGGTTTACGATAACGGGAGCTGATTTAAGGGTGGTGAAACACCCTGATGTCAGACCGTGGGGCGGTGGCAAGGGCCGCGTCCCAAACATTACAATGAGCCTTGGGAGGCAGAAGCTAATGAAACGCCGTGCATTTATCAAAAGCGCGACAGCCGCTGGTGTTGCGACCGCCGCTGTTGCCGCGACGACTTTCCCCACACCGGCCATCTCGGGTGGCCACAAGCAATGGAAGCTGGCCATGTCATGGCCGCTGAATTCGCCAGGGCTTGGCACCTCCGGACAGCGCGTTGCCCGCAACATCACCCAGCTTTCGGGCGGCAAGATCGAAGTCAAGGTTTATGGCGGCGGCGAACTGGTGCCGGCGTTCGGCGTTTTTGACGCGGTCGCCGCGGGCGATGCCGAAATGTATCAATCGGCCGAGTACTACTGGCAAGGCAAGCATAAAGCGTTCAACTTTTTTACCACCGTGCCCTATGGCCTGACCGGAACCGAGCACGCCG
>JAPYPT010000059.1 GCA_029937535.1 Alphaproteobacteria bacterium | reverse complement strand
CGCTTGTAGAGGGCCATCATCTCCTGGTTCATTTTGGCCCGGTCGTCGGGGTAGCGTTCCTTCAGCTTGGTCATGTCCGGCTGCAGGGCCTTCATCTTGCTCATGGCCTTGTAGGATTTATTGGCCAGGGGGAAGAAAATCGCCTTGACGCAGACCGTCAACGCCAAGATCGCCAAACCGAAGTTGCCGAGCATATTGAAGAAATAATCAAGCACGTAGAACAATGGCTTGGTAAGGAAATAGAACCAGCCGAAATCCACCGCCAGATCAAACCGCGCGATGCCCAACTGCTCCTCATATTTGTCCAGCATCTTCACTTCCTTGGCGCCGGCAAAGAAATGGCTGACGGCCTGGGCCGTGGCACCTGGTGCGATGACCTGAGGCGCCTGGATCATGAAATCGGTCTGATAAGTATTTTTCTTGTTGGGCTGGCTGTAGCGGAAGGCGCCCGCATAGGGCGTTTTCTGATTTGGGATCAGGGCGGTCAGCCAGTATTTGTCGGTGATGCCGATCCAGCCGCCCGTGCTGTTGACGATTTCCGCCGGGCCTTCCTCGAGGTCTTCATAATCGACCTCCTTCAGGGTGTCGTTGAACACCCCCAGGGGGCCTTCATGCAGGATATAAAAGCCCAAGGTGTCGGGCCTGTCGGTACGGACAATGCGGCCGAAGGGATGGGTTGAAACGGGTTGGTTGGAATAATTCTCCACCCGCTGGGTCACGGTCAGCATGAAATTATCATCGATCTCGATGACCTGGATGAACCGTATGCCGTCGGGATTGTCCCAACTCAGGGTCAATGGCCGGGACGGATGCAAAGAGGGATGATCGGCCTTCCAGAGCGTTTCGCCGTCGGGCACCTTCAGATTATCAAGGGAGACCCAGCCGAATTGGCCGTAATAGGGGTTCGGAGCCCGGTGCGGCGACAACAGCGTGACGGCGGGACTGCCCTCTTCGATCGTCGCCTTGTAATCCAACATGGTCAGATCATCAATGCGGGCGCCTTTCAGGGCGATGGAGCCGCCGAGCCGAGGGCCGTTGACCGGCACGCGGGGCGACAATTTCATTGCCGCGGCGCGGCTGGCCGCCAAAATTGCCGCACCTGAAACGGCGTTGCCGGATGTCGCGCCTGGGATCAGGCCGGGTGCCGCCGCCTGTCCGCCGCCCGCGGTGCCGGGTGCCGCGGGCACGATGGCGCCATCGGCGTTTTGTCCGGCCTGGCTTTGCGCCTGCTGTTCACGCACCTGTTGCTTGGCCTCCTGCCGGGGCGCTTCGACAAAAAATTGAAAGCCCAGCAGAATAGCCAGGGACAGGGCAATCGCGATGATAAGGTTACGTTGGTCAGACATTCGGTTCGCTTTATCGGTTTTCTAGGGTCGCTGGATGGACCGGAGTGGGGCTGGCATTTTCGCGGGGCGCGGCCATGGGCGTGGGCACGGGATCATAGCCATCTCCCCCCCAGGGGTGACAGCGCACAAATCGCCGCAGGGTCAGCCAACTGCCCCAAAGAGGACCGTGAATTTGCAGCGCCTCCAGGCCGTAATGGGAGCAAGTTGGCAAATATCGGCATCGGCCCGGTAACATCGGGGCCAGGCCGTAGCGGTATAGCAGGATCAGGCCGCTCAAGATTTGCGTTGCCGGATATCTCATGGCTCGTCCCGTGCGCCATCGGCCAAACTTTTTGTCCGGCCCAGAGCCTTAAGCAGATCCTGCTGCAATTCCGTGAAGGGCCGCCGCAGGGTGGCCTGGCGACCGATCAGCACATAGTCGCGGTTCGCCGCCGCGTGCCGGGGCATCACGATGGCAACGGCCGCGCGCAATCGCCGCTTCGCACGATTTCGCGCCACGGCGTTGCCGACTTTCTTGCTGGCCGTGAAGCCGATACCCAACGAAGCCTCCGATCCACCGAACGTGCCGGCCTGCCGATGCGCGACTTGCAAAACAAGGCCCGGGGTCGCATACCGCCGGCCGCTCTTGGCCACGCGCAAAAAATCCGCCCGCCTTTTAAGACGCACGAGGTTCAATTCACGGTGCTCCAATACATGGCACACAGGTTCACCAGGCCCAGAATGCCGGGCCGGGCTCATGCTATGCCGAAAGTAGCTTGCGGCCTCTCGACCGGCGTTTTGCCAGAAGACGGCGGCCGCCAACGGTCGCCATGCGGTGACGAAAACCATGCCGGCGTTTGCGGACCAGTCTGCTTGGTTGGAAGGTGCGTTTCACCCGTCAACCTCCATCAAATTTGCGATCAATATTGAAGGCCCCGGCGGGACCGAAATCAAGCGCGCTGTATACGGTTTCGATTGCCAGAAGTCAACGCCACCAAATCACATATATGGTACATCCATGGCCCCGGCGTTCACAATATATCTATCCTAGTGCGGTGATATCTTTGCGCTATAGTTGCCGGACAATTTTTTCAGGGGCGTTGCCATGGTTGGCGAGGATCGGGGGGCGGAAAAAGACATCGCCGGCGGGGTGGTGGACCCATCCGCGCCGAAGGCCCCGGCGCCGTTGTTTTCGATGCGCCGATTATGGCCGGTATTCGTCCTTATTGCCGGTCTGGCCGTTTTCCTGGCCCTGGATGGATCGAAGTATTTCACTTTGGACAGTCTGCGTCTCCACCGCAATGATCTGGCGGATTATGTTGCCCACCATGCGGTGCTGATGGCGCTTTGTTACCTGTCCGCTTACGCGGTGATGGTGGCGTTTTCAGTACCTGGCGGCGCCATCATGACCATGACGGGCGGATTTTTGTTCGGCACGGCCCTGGCCGGCAGCTTGGCCGTCGTCGGCGCCACGGTAGGCGCGACAGCGGTTTTTCTGATTGCCAAGACAGCCCTGGGCGACCCGTTGCGCACCCGGGCCGGGCCGGCATTGCAAAAGATGGAAGCTGGATTTCAGGAAAACGCCCTGAGTTATCTGTTGATTTTGCGTCTGGTCCCGCTGTTCCCGTTTTTCCTGGTAAATCTGGTGCCGGCGTTCCTGGGCGTCAGCCTGCGGGATTATGTGCTGGCCACGTTTTTCGGCATCATCCCGGCCACCTTTGTCTTTGCCCAGGTTGGCACCGGACTGGATAGCATTCTTGAAAGCGGCGAAGAGTTATCCGTGGGGACCATTCTGAGCGGCGAAGTGTTATTGGCATTGATCGGTTTGGCCGTGCTGTCAGCCCTGCCCGTGGCTTATAAGATTTACCAAGCCCGCAAGAACGCCGACAAAACCGAGGGCAAGGCTGGATGACGGCATCCATCAAGGTTGATATTTGCGTCATCGGTGCGGGTTCCGGCGGATTGAGCGTCGCGGCGGGGGCCAGTCAGCTTGGCGTTTCCGTGGCCCTGGTGGAACGGCACCTGATGGGTGGCGATTGTCTGAATTTTGGCTGCGTGCCGTCGAAAGCACTGTTGGCGGCGGGCAAGGCGGCCCATAACATCCGGATCGCCGGCCGGTTCGGCATCTCCAGTGGGCCAGCCACGATCGACGCGATGGCCGTGCGCCAGCATGTGCGCGATGTCATCGCCTCCATCGCGCCGCATGATTCCGTGGAACGTTTCCGCGCCCTTGGGGTCAATGTTATCGAGGGCGCGGCCCGTTTTACCGGGCGCCGGGAAATCGATGTCGATGGGCAATCCATCACGGCGCGCCGCTTTGT
The DNA here is from genome assembly GCA_029937535.1 of Alphaproteobacteria bacterium. GTDB lineage: Bacteria > Pseudomonadota > Alphaproteobacteria. Next base: position 19,464 of record JAPYPT010000059.1, on the reverse strand, counting down.
CATTGCCACGGGCTCTTCGCCCCTGGTGCCGCCTATTCCCGGCCTGAACGATGTGCCCTATCTGACCAACGAAACCGTGTTCGGCCAGGATCAGGCCATGGCACATTTGATTGTAATTGGCGGTGGGCCGATCGGGGTCGAAATGGCCCAGGCCCACCGCCGCCTCGGTTCCGCCGTGACGGTCATCGAAATGGCCCGTTTGTTGCCCAACGACGACGAGGAATTGACCACCGTGGTGCAGGATTGCCTGGTCAGGGAGGGCATCGATATCCGCACTGGCGTGAAGGTTGAAAGCGTCGCCGGAGGGGATGACGAGGTTGCCGTGAGCCTGGACAACGGCGATGTGGTGCGGGGCAGTCATTTGCTGCTGGCGGCGGGTCGGAAAGCCAATATTGACGATTTGAACCTGGAAGCGGCCGGCGTCGCCCATTCACCGAAAGGCATCACCGTGAACAGCGGTCTGCGGACCTCGAATAAAAAAATCTATGCCATTGGCGATGTGGCGGGCGGCCTGCAATTTACCCATGTGGCCGGCCATCATGCGGGCGTGGTGATCCGCAACGCACTTTTCCGTCTGCCGGCCAAGGTCAAGGTGGCGCAGAAGATCCCCTGGGTAACCTATACGGACCCCGAACTGGCCCATGTGGGCCTGCGGGAAGAGGCAGCCCGGGCCCAGGTGGGTGAGATCAATATCCTGCGCTTTCCCTTTGCCGAAAATGACCGGGCCCAGGCGGAGCGCGATACGGCGGGCATGATCAAGATTGTTACCGCCAAGAACGGGCGCGTGTTGGGGGTTTCCATGGTCGGGCCGCATGCGGGAGATCTGCTCCAGCCCTGGGTCATGGCGGTCGACCAGGGTCTGAAAATCGGCGCCATGGCCGGCATCATTTGGCCCTACCCGACGTTCGGTGAAGTGGGCCACCGGGCCGCGGGAAGTTATTTCATGCCCAAGCTGTTCACGGACCGCACCCGCGCCATCGTCAGGTTCCTGACCAAATTCGGCTAATATCTTTCCGACTGACGTCTATTTTCCAAGCCGCCCGCTCCCCCTCCCGGCCACCCACTGGGATTATGATCTATGGGCGGCCTGGAGGGGGAGCGGTCAGCTTGGCGTTTCCGTTTCTAACGGAAAGTCTCAAAAATCCCCTGGCGGCGTGACGCCGCAAGGGGCCAGGGCCGCCGTGACGGCGGCCTTTAGCCGATCCAGGCCGGCCTGATCGGAAGCCTCGCAGCGTACCACCAGCACCGGCTGGGTGTTGGAGGCGCGCAGCAGCCACCAGCCATCGGCCGTGGAGACGCGGGCCCCATCGACGTCGGAGAATTCAACTCCCCGCGCCCGCAGGGTGGCGACAACCTCGTCCACGACCTCGAATTTTCGCGTATCGTCGCAGTCGAAACGAACTTCCGGCGTGTTGACCATTTGCGGCAGGCTGTCGCGCAGTTCGGCCACGCTTTGCCCGGATTTGGCGACGGCGTCCAGGAAGCGCACGGCCACGTACAGGGCATCGTCGAAACCGTAATATTTGTCGGCGAAGAAAATATGCCCGCTCATTTCTCCAGCCAGGGGTGAATTTGTTTCCGCCATCTTGCTTTTGATCAGGGAATGCCCGGTTTTGTACATCAGCGGCTTGCCGCCCAGGCGGGCAACCTCGTCAAACAAAACCTGAGAGGCCTTCACATCGGCGATAATGGTGCTGCCGGGGTGTTCGGCGAGGACATCACGGGACAACAGGGCCAGCAACTGATCGCCCCACAAAATGCGCTCCTGGCCGTCAACCACGCCGATGCGGTCGGCATCGCCGTCAAAACCAATGCCCAGATCCAACTTGCCGTCCGTCACCGCCGCCTGTAGCTGCACCAGGTTTTCGGCCACGGTGGGGTCGGGATGATGGGCCGGGAAGGTGCCGTCGACAACTTCGTTCAAGGGCACGTGGTGGCCGGGCAGCCGCGCGATCAAATCCGGCAAAATATCGCCGGCCACGCCGTTGCCGCAGTCCCAGGCCACGGACAAGGGCGTATCCGTGGTGTAGGCGGCGACCAGTTCATCCAGATAGGCCGGGCGGACATCGTGATCTTCCACTCCGCCCCGGCCCTGGGCCCAATTGCCGGCTTCCGCCAGCCGGCCCAGTTCCTGGATTTGGTCGCCAAAGAAGGGTTTGCTCCCCAACATCATCTTGAAACCGTTGTAGTCGGGGGGATTGTGCGAACCCGTGATCATCACGCCGGCGTCCGCCTTGAGATGATAGACCGAGAAATAAAGCATGGGCGTGGGGCCGCGGCCGATGCGCAAGGCCTCAATGCCGGCATCGTTTAAACCCCGGGCCACATTTTCAGCCATTTCCACCGAGGACAGCCGGCCGTCATAGCCAACGGCGACCCGCGTGCCGCCGCCGCCCGCGACAATGGTGCCGAAAGAGCGGCCCACTGCATAGGCGTCCGCCGCCGATAAAGTATCGCCAACGACGCCGCGGACATCGTATTCGCGCAGTACCGAGGGATGAAATCCATGATTTTGCATTGTTCTGCCTTCCCTGATCTCAGGGCTGAACCGCGGGGCGGCCAATAGAGACGTAGGTAAAGCCCAGGCTGGCCATGTTCTCGGGATCGTAAATGTTCCGCATATCCACCAGCACGGGCGCCTTCATCAGGGCTTTTACCCGGGGCATGTCCAGCGCCCTGAAGGCGTTCCATTCGGTGACGATGGCCAGGGCATCGGCGCCTGGCAGGGTGTCGTAGGCGTCGTCGCAAAATTCGATACCGTCCAGCAAATTGCGCGCCTCTTTCATGCCTTCTGGATCATAGGCGCGGACTGTCGCGCCCGCCGCCAACAGAGCGGGAATAATGTCCAGGCTGGGAGAATCCCGCATATCATCCGTGTTCGGCTTGAAGGTCAGACCCAGTACGGCGACGGTCTTGCCCCGGAGCGAGCCGCCGCAGGCATCAACCACCTTTTGCGCCATGTCTTTCTTGCGTTGATCGTTGACGGCGACGGTGGCCTTAACGATCTCCATGGGTAGATTCAGATCCTCGGCCGTGCGCAGCAGGGCCAGGGTATCTTTCGGAAAGCACGAACCGCCATAGCCGGGTCCCGCGTGCAGGAATTTACTGCCGATGCGGCCGTCCAGCCCCATGCCGCGGGCCACGTCCTGAACGTTGGCGCCCACCTGTTCACACAGGTTGGCGATCTCGTTGATGAAGGTGATTTTGGTCGCCAGAAAGGCGTTGGCGGCATATTTGATCAATTCCGCCGTTTGCCTGGCCGTGAACATGACCGGCGTTTCGTTCAAAAACAGCGAGCGGTACAATTCCCGCATGACCGCGCGGGCCCTCTCGCTTTCCGCCCCCACGACCACCCTGTCGGGACGCATGAAATCGCTGATCGCGGCGCCCTCGCGCAGAAACTCCGGGTTCGAGGCGACATCGCAGTCCGCATCGGGCCGGGTTTCGGCGATCACCTTGGCAATTTCCGCGCCCGTCCCCACCGGCACGGTGGATTTTGTGACGATAACGGTATAGCCGTCCAAGGCCGCCGCGACTTCCCGCGCGGCATCAAAGACATAAGTCAAATCCGCATGACCATCGCCCCGCCGCGACGGCGTACCCACCGCGATAAACACCGTCTCGGCGTCCGCCACGGGCTGTTTCAGATCTGTCGTAAAGGACAAGCGTCCCGCCGCCACATTGCTTTGCACCAGTTTTTCCAGGCCTGGTTCGAAAATCGGTATCCTGCCCGCCCGCAGCGCCTCGATCTTGGCGACATCCTTATCGACGCAGGTAACGTTGTGCCCGAACTCGGAAAAACAGGCGCCCGATACCAGTCCCACATAGCCGGTGCCGATCATGGTGACATGCATGCTTTAATTCGCCCCATCTTTTTGTCGTGCCGTTGGTTGCTTGAATTTTGCTATTGGTCTTGAAGATTCTCGACAACAGATCTTAAATAACCACCAAGACCTTCCCGCAGGTCATCGCGGGCCAGACCGAAGGCCACTGTCGCCTGCAGGAATCCCAGCTTGTCGCCACAATCAAATCTTGTGCCTTCAAAGCGTAGGCCGTGGAAAGGTTTCTCCCCGATCATCTTGGCCATGGCGTCGGTCAGTTGGATCTCGCCGCCGGCGCCAGTTTCCTTTTTCCCCAGATAATCGAAAACCTCGGGCATCAGGATATAGCGCCCAATTACCGATAGGGTCGATGGCGCCTCCGCCGGGTCGGGTTTTTCCACCAGGCCCCGGACCTCCGCCAGATAACCATCGTCCTTGCCCACATCGAGGATACCGTAGCGGGAGGTGTGCTCCCGCGGCACATCCATGACGGCAACAACATTGCCCCCCGTTTTGGACGCCGCATCGGTCATCTGCTTCAGGCAGGGTGTCTCGCTCAGGATCAGATCGTCCGCCAGCAAGACCGCAAAGGGTTCGTCGCCGACCAGATTGCGGGCGCACCAGACCGCGTGGCCCAGACCAAGGGGTTCTTGCTGCCGGGTATAGGCGACTTGACCGGCGTCGGGAATGAAGGCCCGCAGCGCGGACAATTCTTGTAACTTATTTCGGCTGGAGAGCAGGTCTTCCAACTCATAAGAATAGTCGAAATGATCCTCGATCGCGGTTTTGCCCCGGCCGGTGACAAATATAAACTCCTCGACCCCCGCCGCGGCGGCCTCCTCGACCGCATATTGGATCAAGGGTTTGTCCACGATGGGCAGCATTTCCTTCGGCAATGCCTTGGTTGCCGGTAGAAACCGTGTGCCCAACCCGCCTACGGGGAAAACCGCCTTGCGAACGCGCATGCCAATCCTGCCTATGTTAATCCCACAACTATCTTCATGTGGTCAGCTTCTGCCATGACGGCGGACTGGGCGCAAGGTGCGCCGTCACACACCCAGCAACAAATCCTTGGCCTGATTTATTTTTGCCGCCAGATAGGAAGATCCGCCCTTGTCGGGATGATTTTTCAACATCAGACGTTTGTGCGCCTCGCGGATTTCACTGGGCGATGGGTTGATATCCAGACCCAAAACCTCGCGCGCCTCATCCAGGGTCATATTCCCCATGTTTCGGCTGTTGGTCCGCGGATCGTCGGTGCCGTAGCCCGCCCTCTCCCGGCGCCAATCGCCGCCGTGACTTCGGTCCAGAAAGGCTTCCAGCAATTGTACCGCTTCGTGATCGTGGCGCTGGCATTCCGCTAACAAATCTATCAACTGTTCCTGACTTAGATCGCCCAAATCCCGGCCCGCGAAGGTGCCCTGCAACACTTCGCCGCGCATGGCCCCGCTGTCATGATCCAAGGTCATGCGCAGATAGTCTGTTTCCACGTTCGAGCTGCGGCCCGCCGATGCGCCCGGCCCCCCGCCCATGCGCGGTCCCATCCTGGGCAAGGCCCAGCGGCGCAAAAACGCGACCGCCATGAAGGCGAGCGGCAGGCCAAAAGCAAGGCGCCCGGTCAGCAACAGGAAAGCCGCCATCGCGGCGCATATTCCGAACCCGGAATAACGTAGTATTTTGGCCAGAACTCTGGGGTCGGTCGTGAGCAGCAGTTTACCCGCCAGGGCCAGCGCGCCCAGCAGGCAGACACCCAGAATGAAATAGCCGATCATGGCGTTTTGGCGCCCACCTGATGGGCAATCTGCAGGATGGGGGCGGTTTTGCCCTTGGAATAATCCGACAACGCCTTGCGCCCGCCGGCGGCATAGACCGCCACCGCCGCCAGCAGGTCCCGCAGTTGCGCGGCGGACGAGGCATCGAAGCGGCAGTAGGCGCCCCGGGTCAGGGTTGCGATCTGCTTGAAGGCACGGCTGGCCGTCGGCTCGTCGCCTTCGTGGAACAGAAAACAAGGCACCCCCAGCATGCCCAATTCGCCCGCAATCGTGCAAACCCGGTCGATATCCTCCTCCAGGCAATCGCCGACGAATACCAGGGCGTTGATCTTTTGCTTGGCGGTTTCCCGGACCGCATAACGCAGCAAACGCTCCACCTGGGTCTGTCCGCCCATACAGCGGACCTTGGTCATGTAGGGGATCAGGTCGGCGGAGGTCGAAATCCAGGGCGTGGCGCGGAAATCCTTGTAACCCCGATAATAGGCCAATTGCACATCCAGACCGCCCAAGGTCGAAGTCTGGGCGAACATGTCGCCCTGAATTTGACAGGCCGTGTCCCATGTCGGCTCGCGGCTGGCGGTGGCGTCCATGGCGAACAGCAGCCGGCCGCGGGACTTTGCGGCATGGGCACTGGGCGTCGCGGCGAGCTTGTTCAGGAAGTTCTGAACCTCCCTGTTGCCGCTGTCTGTCGATATGTCGCGTTTTTTTGGAGCCATCACCGTATTACATTGTATGCGGACCCCACTTGTCCAGTCTCGGCGTTGTTATTCAACAATGATCTTGGACTTGGGATAGAAGGCATGAAAGGCGAAGGCGAAATCCACCCGGTACATTACATCGACCAAATTGCCCTTGTCGTCGCGTCTTTGCACCAGCACATTGCCCACATCCCGGCCCTCCGCGATGACGCTGCTGTCCAGGGCTGAATTTTGTCCTTTCTCCCAGGTCAGGATCAAACCGTCCTTGGTCTCTATCCGTTGTTCGATCTGCAGATAATCCACCGACCAGGCGCGGTCATCCACGGCCACCACGCGGGCCAGGGGCGCCACCACGCCGGGCATTTCGCCACGGTAGAGGAACGGCTCGTTGGCTGAATCATAACCGCCATAGGGATTAGTGCCGTAACGGCGCATATAGGGGTTGGTTGGGATCAGAACATCGCCCTTCGGCGCGCGGGCCTTGAATTTGGCGAAGGATTCCAGGCGGGCCGGCAAAAAGCGCAATTCCTTGCCCGTCATTTCACCGATAATGGCCTGGCCGGTGAACTGCTGCCACCAGGTTTCGCTTTGCCGGTCATACATTATCAAGTCGGAATGGCGCAGCTTGCCCGTGGTGCCGAATTCCAGGGTTTTGCCGTTCACCCGGCGGTCAAACACCACGGCGGCATTGCATAACGGACAGAAGGTCACGGCCACGGGCACCCCGGCAATTTCATCGTTGACGATTTCATGCCAGATCAGGATCGACAGCGGATAGGCGCGGCTTTTCCCATTCACCGTCAAACCGATTACCGGCTCGGTCGGCGCCAGACCTTCCGCATTTTTCACCGCCACGTATTTGGGCACGTCGATCGAAGGTATTTGGTCTTTCCGCACCCCGCCGGACATGATTTCGTCAAAGGCAACATTGTGTTTGGTGAAATCCGTGTTTGGCCACTCGCCTTGCCATTGCCTTGGCCCGGCCTGCGGTTGTCCAAACACGAAAAGCCCGATAACGGCAACCAATGCCGCGATGGTCAGAAAGGGCCGCATGAGGATACCTCCATATTTTCGGTCCGCTAGAGCATGTTCCTTTTAAACATGCTCGGAATCTTTAGAAAAGAGCAATTGAACCAATCACTTGGGTCGCGCCAAATACGTCCTGGCCGACTCCGATTAATTGAAAATTGCTCTAGTTATCCCCATCGTCGTCAATGCGGTGGCCGCGTGCAAATCACAGCTGCTTGACCCTGGCCGCCGGGCGGGCCAAATTCCCCGCCATGATCGAACGTGTTGATAGTATTGTCGTGGGCGCCGGCGTGGTCGGGCTGGCCATCGCCCGGCAATTGGCGATGGGAGGTGACGAAGTTATCGTCGTGGAGGCGGCCGAGCTGATCGGCAGCGAGACCTCGTCCCGCAACAGCGAGGTTATCCATGCCGGCATTTACTACGCCAAGGATAGCTTGAAAGCCCGGTTCTGCGTTGCCGGCAAGGCCAAACTTTTCGAATACTGCGCCAGCCGTGGCGTGGCGCACCGAAATTGCGGCAAGTTGATCGTTGCAACCTCGGCGGACGAATTGGCAATTCTCGACGGCATCAAGGCCAAGGCCGCGGCCAATGGTGTCGATGATCTGTATGAGATCAGCGCCGCCGAGGCCATGGCCCAGGAGCCGGCGTTGTCATGCACGGGGGCTCTGGTCTCTCCCTCCACCGGAATTATCGACAGCCACGGCCTGATGCTGGCCTATCAGGGCGAGGCCGAGGACCATGGCGCGATGATCGCCTTTCGCAGCCGCGCCCTGGGTGGCCAAGTATTGAACGATGGACTGGCCTTGCAGGTGGCTGATGGCCAGGGCGGAGAAATGACGCTGGCCTGCCGGCGCCTGGTGAACGCCGCCGGTCTGCATGCCCAGCCCCTGGCACGGCGTATCGAAGGGCTGGACGCCGATACCGTGCCGGCGTTGTTTTATTGCAAGGGCAATTACTTTTCACTTCCGGGCAAACAGCCTTTTTCCCGGCTGATTTATCCAGTCCCCGCCTCCGCCAGCCTGGGCGTTCACCTGACCATCGATTTGGGCGGCCAGGCGCGCTTTGGCCCGGATCAGGAATGGCTGGACGGCGAGGTCTTGGCGCTGGATGCGCCGGTGGACTACCGGGTGGAACCGGCCCGGGCGGAGGTTTTCTATGAGGCGGTGCGGCGTTATTACCCTGCCTTGCCCGATGGATCGCTGCAACCGGCCTATAGCGGCATGCGGCCCAAACTGCAGCGGCCAGGCGGCGGGATGGAGGATTTTCTGATCCAAGGTCCGGACAGCCACGGCGTGGCGGGACTAATCAACCTCTATGGCATCGAATCGCCCGGCTTAACGGCTTCCCTGGCGATTGCCGAGCACGTCGGGGCGATGCTGTCGGATTGAAGCCGCTGCCCATCAGCGCCGGGCGGTATGTCTTGCGGCTCCGGTGGGGCATGGGATAGTTTGCGCTAGAGCATGTTGTTTTTAGACATGCTCGGACTCTTAAGAAAAGAGCAATTGAACCAATCACGAGAGCAATTCCGATCTAATATGAATCGCGAAGCGATTCTAAGTGATTGGAAAAATTGCTCTAATCTTAAGAATCGGAGCATTTCCTACTCGGAAATGCCCTTGGGTCGCGCCAAATACGTCTTGGGCGCACCCGGGCAATTGAAAATTGCGCTAAGTTCGGACAAGGGATGGCAATGGGAAGATTTCTGAAGAACGTCTCGACAAGCATATTACCGCGCGGCCTGCTATTGCCATGCGCGCTGGCGCTTATGCTCGCCTCGCCCCCGGCGCAAGCCGGCTCGGGCGGCCGCTACAACGATTGGGAACTGTGGTCGTCGGCCGCCAATGCGGTATTGCCGGCGAAACGCGGGCAGCAGGGGCCCTTCCGTCTCAACGCGGCATTGGGCGTCGTGTCGGCGCCGGAATACCTCGGCTCAGACACCATTGCCACGAAGCCGCTGCCGCTTTTGGATGTGAATTACCGCGGCAGCCTGTTCCTATCCACTCAGCAGGGCATTGGCTGGAACGCCTGGCGCAAGCGAACCTTGCGGGCAGGCCCGCGCATTACCTTTGATTTTGGCCGTGCGGCAGGCGATTCTCCCAGGTTGGCGGGGCTGCCCGATATCGAAATCGGTACCGAATTGGGCCTGTTCGTGGAGAGCTTCATCTCCTCCTGGCGTTTCAAGGGCGATATCCGCAAGGAGATCGGCGGTGGTCATGCCGGCCTGCTGTTGAACGGCGAGGCCGCATGGGGCAGCCGCTGGAGCAAGAACGCCTCCCTGATCATGGGCATGCGCGCAACCTTTATGGATGACACCTATGCGGAAAGTTATTTCTCCGTCGCGGCGGCGAATGCCACCGCCACCCGGACCGTCTACACCGCCGCGAGTGGCTTTCGTGATTTCAATGCCTATTTCCAGATTGTCTATGATTTCAACCAGGCCTTTTATGTGGCGACGGAGCTCCGCGGGACGGCCCTTATGGAGCAGGCGGCCGACAGCCCCCTTGCCGAGGTAGACGCCTTCGTGACCGGCTCTCTCATGCTTGGATACCGTTTCTGATGGCCGCCGCCGCCGCCGCGCGGGATGTACGAACCAGCGCACAGGCCCGGCGGATCATCAAACAGCGCGGCCTCGACTATATCAAGGTCGGGGTATTCGATATGGATGGCGTGCTGCGGGGCAAATACATCGGCGCGGAAAAGTTTCTTGCCGCCCTGGACAAGGGCTTCGGATTTTGTGACGTGGTGCTGGGCTGGGACAGCAATGACCAGCTTTACGACAACACCGCTTTTACCGGTTGGCATACAGGCTACCCGGACGCCCAGGTGCGGATCCTGCCCGATAGCTGCCGCGATCTGCCCCATGAATTCGATGGCCGGGGCCTGTTGTTCCTGGGCGAATTCGCGGGCGGGGCGGAAGATATCTGCCCGCGCGGCCTGTTGCGCCGGGTTTTGGCCCGGGCCAGGGACATGGGCTTGGCCGCCACCGCGGCCCTGGAATATGAATTTTTTCTGTTCAATGAAACGCCGGCAAGCGCGGCTGCCAAGGGATACCGGGATCTAGCGCCGATCACGCCGGGGAATTTCGGCTATTCCGTTTTGCGCAATTCGGCCTGGGCGGACTTCCACGGCGCCTTGCTGAAGACCTGCACGGACATGGATTTCCCCCTGGAGGGATTGCACACCGAAACCGGCCCTGGCGTGCTGGAGGCCAGTATCGACAAGGATGCGGCCCTGGCGGCTGCCGACAAGGCGGCTTTGTTCAAGACCTTCGCCAAGGTCGAGGCGCAGCGCCATGGCCTGATGGCGACCTTCATGGCGAAATGGTCGCCGGATTATCCGGGCCAGTCGGGCCACATCCATCTCTCCCTGAATAAACTCAAGGGCGGACAGTCGGCTTTTTTCGATGCCAAGGCGGCGGGCGGCATCTCCACCGCCATGCGCCATTTTATCGGCGGTCAACAGGCCTTGATGCCGGAACTGTTGGCCATGATCGCGCCGACGGTGAACGCCTACACCCGGCTTATCCCAGGCTTTTGGGCCCCGACCGAGGCGACCTGGGGGTTGGATAACCGCACCTGCGCCTTGCGGGTCATCGGCGGCGGGGCGACATCCCAGCGGGTCGAATACCGGACGGCGGCGGCCGATGGCAATCCCTACCTGGCCCTGGCGGCGGCCATCGGCTCGGGCCTCTGGGGCATCGAACATGGTATTGAGCCCACGGCGGCCGTCAGCGGCAATGCCTATGAACAAAGCCAGCCCAAACGTTTGTCGTTGCCGCAAAGCCTGGGCGAGGCGGCCCAGCGCCTGGCACGCTCAAAGGCGGCGCGGGCCCTGTTTGGCGATGCCTTCGTGGAGCATTTCGCCGCCTCCCGCGATTGGGAGGAACGCCAGAGCCGCCGCGCCGTGACCGATTGGCAATTGCAGCGCTATTTCGAGATTATTTAGGCGGCGGATAATTTCACATAATCATTTCCCCGCGCAACTTTGATCTGGCCCCAGCCAGGGCCGCGACACAATCTGGCGAATCTTACCAACGTGTATTTAACTAATTGAATTTTAACAAATTTCCTATGAAATACGGATTGTATCCTGATCCGTATAGGGAAAATTCAAGATGTCGGTTTTCTCCGCCAAGAGTTTCCGTAATCACGAACAGGTCGTCTTTCACCAAGACAAGGCCAGCGGACTTCAAGCCATCATTGCCATTCACGACACGACCTTGGGCCCCGCCTTGGGTGGCTGCCGATTTTGGCGCTATGAGGATGACGCGGCCGCCCTGGACGATGTCCTGCGGCTGTCCCGCGGCATGACGTTCAAGGCGGCCCTGGCGAACCTGTCTTTTGGCGGCGGCAAGGCGGTGATCATGGCCCCCCCGGGGGCCAAGAAATCCACCGCGCTGTTTCAAGCCTTCGGGCGCTTCGTGAATTCCCTCGGCGGGCGTTATGTCACGGCGGAGGACGTGGGCACCTCGCCGCGCGATCTGGAAATTGTCCATGGCGTGACCCCGTACGTGGCCGGCGTCGCGGACGGCGGCGCGGGCGATGGCGATCCCTCTCCCGCCACGGCGTGGGGCGTATTTCATGGTTTGAAGGCGGCTGTGGCGGCCAGCTTTTACCGCGACGACCTGCACGGCGTCCACGTCGCCCTGCAGGGCCTGGGCCATGTGGGCGGTTACCTGGCGGAGCATTTGGCGCAAGCCGGCGCCGTGTTAACCGTGGCGGATCTCGATCCGTCCCGACTGGCTTGGGCCAAGGCCAATCTGGGCGCCGAAGTCGTCGACGTGGACAAAATTTATGACGTGGCGGCGGACGTCTTCGCGCCCAATGCCATGGGCGCCGTCCTCAACGACGAGACCATCGCCCGCTTGCGGGTCCGGGCCGTGGCCGGCTCGGCCAACAATCAACTGGCGGAAGACCGCCATGGCCAGGCCTTGGCGGAGCGCGGCATCCTCTATGCCCCGGATTATGTGATCAATGCGGGTGGTATCATCAACATCTCGCACGAGGGCCATGCCTACGATATCGACCGGGCCATGGCCCATTGCGCCCGCATCCATGGCACCTTAGATGAAATCTTCCAACGCGCCCGCCGCGAAGACCGGCCAACCAACGAAGTCGCCGACCAAATGGCCGAAGAGCGCATCGCCGCCCACGCCACGGCGGGCGGGGTCGGACTACGCGCCGCGGTGGGTTAGGGTCAAGCGGCAGCAAACCTGTTGTAAAGGACACCAATCAACCAGCCGCCGGCAAAGGCGACGACTGTCCAGATGACCAGGCCAATGGCAAAGCCCGTCAATGACATTGTCCATGCCATCTCAGCCAAATCCGCATGCATCATGTGACCGCTGAGCGTCATCATCGATCCAGGCAACACAGTGACAAGGATGCTGCATAGCACCCAAATGATCGCCGTCGCGGCGGCGCAGGCCTTTCCCAGGACCAGGGCATCGATCTTCATAACCATGTCCTCCTTTGCCTATAGGTTGTTGCAACCAAATTCATCAGCCACCCGACACCGAACCTCAAAATCGGGCGGGTCTTGATGTTGGGGCCCGGCTCAATATGGAAAATTCAGCAAAATCCATATTTTCCCGTGGCGCCGCCATCAAGAAAACCGACTCTGAACATAGTAATTTTTCTGGTGAGGCCGATGCCGCATATTGACGCATGGCCAGTTGTAATTTTGCGGGACAGTAAACTGTTACTGGAACCCCAACTTGCAGGTTAGGTGTCGCCTGGGCCAATGATACCTGATCGAGACACAAGAATTATGGTGACATGACCGATTTTCGCCCCCAAAAAGGGGCGAAAGATCGAATCGTGTCTCCCTAATTCGCTCTCTCAGGACAGACACCATCCAAGAACAAGTTCAAATTAGTGAACTGTCACCGCAACCCGGCAATCGGTCCGACGCCGTTATTTCTTTTACCTCCCGCGCTGACCTTCACCCTTGAAATCACGCGCGAACCGGCGGGCCGTGGCTTCTTCCCTGGCCACTTCGGCGGCGGTCATCCTACGGGTTTTTACGCGAATTCTCGCCACATTTCGGCTGCGTCGAAGGCCGGCGGTCCCGGTTTTGTTGGCTGCCTTTGCAAACCAGGCATGAGAAAGGGCGCGATCACGGCCTATAGCGCGACCATCGCGGTATGCGGCGGCGAGGGCGTATTGCGCACTGATGTTGCCCTGTTCGGCCGACTTGCGCCACCACATGGCCATGCGGTTGAAATCCCGCGGCAGGCCCGCGCCCCGCATATACAAATTTCCAAGCCAGTATTGTGCATTGTCGTGGCCGCGGACGGCTGCCCGTATAAACCACTGCGCCGCTTCGAAATAGTTCTGCGGGTTGCCCCGTCCGGTCGCCAAAAGGGCGCCCAACTCGTGCTGGGCATTCAGGTTGCCGCGCTCAGCGCGGGCGCGCACGGAGTCAAACAGGTGGCTGACCGCCCGTCTGTCCTGGTCAAGGTAAGCCAGAACTTCAAATCCCGACTTCGCGAAAGCGTGATTACAATAACTCAAATTCAAGCAGAACACGGTCATGCAGATGATCATGTTCCGCCGCAACCCGATGGTGGGCGCGGAAACAAGTGTTGGAATGGGCGTGTTATTTGGACCTTGGCAACAAGGATCGGGAGACATTCCTGCCTTTTGCATTGCGTTTTCCTTTTCGGTGACCCCGCTATCCGCTGGCCGCTCTAGGCTGCTTGGACCGGAAGCTTTGCGTCCCGCCGTTACCGACGGTTTGCCATTATCGTGGTACGCACCCCGCGCAAGGCGAGGCTTGTTAACATTCTCCAGGATATTTAGGACAGGTTAACAAAAGGTTTCGTTCAAGGCCGACCGGACCTAAGATCCAATCCGCCGAAATAGCCGTTATCCGTGGTCGCCGCTGTCCATCACCTGGTCGAATTTGGCCTTCTGATCGGCGCTGGCGTCGGTCTGGTATTTGTCGCGCCATTCGGGGTAAGGCATGCCGTAGACGATTTCACGGGCGCCGTCCTTGTCCAGGTCCAGGCCCTTGCCGTTGGCCTCTTCCATGTACCAGCGCGAGAGGCAATTACGGCAGAAGCCGGCCAGGTTCATCATGTCAATGTTCTGCACATCGGTGCGTGACATCAAATGATCCCGCAGGCGGCGGTAGGCGGCGGCCTCCAGCTCCAGTTGGGTCTGGGCGTCGATATTTTGCTCACTCATGGTTCAATCCTTTTCCGAAATTAGTTTTCACTATTCTATAGACCGCGCGCCTATAGATCGCGAACGGTTTCCGCGATCAACCAATCCACCACGCCCCGCAATGCGTCTGGAGGCGCCGCGCCGGCCGCCAGGGCCTCCTCATGAATGCGGACCTGGTTTTGCGCGGAGGTGCCCCGCGCCATGATTTCCAGCGCGTGTTGCACCTCGTCGGCACAGCCCAGGGCCTCGGCATCGGGGCTGACCATCTCCATGATTTCCGCCAGCAGATCGCCGTAGGGTACCTGTTCGCCGATGCCGAAGTCGATCATGGTGTCGGTGATGCCGTAGCGTTGGGCGCGCCAGCGGTTCTCCTCCACGCAAATCAGGGGATAGATGCGCCAGCGCTGGTTGGCGGTGCGCAGGCGGTGCAGCATGGCGAGCAGGCTTTGATACAGGGCGGCGACGGTCAGGGTATCTTCCAGCGCCGTGCAGATGTCCGTTATGCGCATTTCCAGGGTGGGATAGCGGGCCGAGGGGCGCATGTCCCACCAAATCTTGGTGCCGTCCTCGATCACGCCGGCGCTCACCAGGCGGTTGACCAGGCGCTGGTATTCCCCGAATGAATCGAAACGTTCCGGCACGCCGGTTCGCGGCAGGGCATCGAACACGGTCAGCCGGTATGACATCATGCCGGTGTTCTCGCCGCCCCAAAACGGCGACGATGTGCTCAAGGCCAGCAAATGGGGCAGAAAATATGTCGCCTGGTTCATCAGGTCGATGCGCATATCTTCCGGTTCCACCGCCACATGCACATGCATGCCCGAGATCAACAGCCGCCGCGCCGTGGCCTGCAGGGCATCGGCCAGGTCGGCATAACGCGGATGGTCCGTGTGGCTCTGCTGGCTCCAATGGGCAAAGGGGTGGGTTGAGGCGGCAATGGGCGCCAGGCCGTATTGGCCCGCCACTTCGGCCACGGTGCCGCGCAGCTCCTGCAACTCGCCCCGCGCCTCGCCAATATTTTGACAAACCCGGGTACCGACCTCGATCTGGGAACGCATGAATTCAGCCGTTACCCGATGGCCCAGGCGCGCCTCGCAATCCTTCAATAATTCCGCCGGCGGGTTGGCGGCCAGATCCCGGCTCTCGCGGTCGACGAGCAGGTATTCCTCCTCGATCCCCATGGTGAAACTTGGCTTTGGAATGGCCATAATGCCAACCTAACCCATTGTCGTGTCAGCGGCCATAGGCCGCCAGAACCGGTATCAGGGCCGCGGCCAGGATATTCGCCCAGCGCCCGGCGCCCTGTTCGGTGTCGATCAGATCCTGGCGGATCTCGAACACGGCCATGGGCACGTCATTGTCGGCGGCGTGGGTATGGAGGGCATAGCCGGGTGGGTTGGAGCCGTCATAGGGTTTGTTTTCACCGACGCACAAGTCCGGATCCTGGCGCAGTTTACGGACCAGGGGGGCGGCCAGGCGGTCATCCTGGTCCCACAGCATGCCCACATGCCAGGGCCGCTCGAATCCGTCCATCACCGGTGTAAACGAATGGATGGAGACCAGGGCCAAGGGCGCGCCGTTCGTTAGCTGCGCCTGGATACGGCGGGCGATCGCATCATGATAGGGATGAAAATAATGTGCGATACGCCGCTGGCTCTCCGTCTGATCGAGCCGCGCATTGCCGGGAATGACGATGCCATCGCTGTGCGGCGGGATCGATGTGTCGGCCCAGAACGGCCGGTTGCAATCGATCACCAGGCGGGAGGTGCCGCACAACACCGCCGGTGCATCGAGCAGGCCAGCCAGCCGCCGGCTTACCTCGGCCGCGCCAATATCCCAGGCGATATGCCGTGTTAACTGCTCCGGCGGCAAACCAAGGCCGTCCAGTACAGGCGGGATATGCCGGCTGGCATGATCGCAAAGGATCAATACAGGCGCCCCGCCGTGTTCGTTCACAATCGAAAAAGGATTTTGCGTATCGCTGGACCTATCGCTGGGTTGTTCTGTGTCAGGCGTCTGCATTACAGGCCTGATGTCGCCTGAAACCGTTCTTATTCAATGTATTGCCCATTCGATAGAGGTTGCGATAAAGATGCCGGATGGCGCCGCCTTGAGGTGCCGGACGATCTGTTCTTAGCAAATTTTGGGTCGGGGAGCGATCACCATGACTGATAATCCACGCGCCTTGTTGGGCAGGCTGTTTCAGGCCGCCGTGGCGGCGGCCGATCCCGCCGTCTGCCTGCCCGCCCATTTGCCCGCCCGGCCCAAGGGCCGCACGGTGGTGCTTGGCGCCGGCAAGGCCGCCGCCAGCATGGCCCGGGCGGTGGAGCAAAACTGGCCGGAACCCATGGAAGGCCTGGTCGTCACCCGCTATGGCCATGGCCTTCCGACCCGTCATATCGAAGTGATCCAGGCCGCCCATCCCGTGCCCGACGCGGCCGGAGAGGCGGCCGCCGCGCGTATTCTGGCGATGGCGGAGGGTCTGGCGGCGGATGACCTGTTATTGGTCCTGATCTCGGGCGGCGGTTCATCGCTGTTGAGCCTGCCCAGCCCCGGTTTGAGTTTGGCGCATAAACAGGCGGTCAATCAGGCCTTGCTGCACAGCGGCGCGCCCATTGATCAAATGAATGTGGTGCGCAAACATCTATCCGCCATCAAGGGCGGTTGGCTGGCCGCCGCCGCGGCACCTGCCCAGGTCGTCAGTTTGCTGATATCCGATGTTCCGGGCGACGACCCGGCCATCATCGCTTCCGGTCCCACGGTGGCCGATCCCTCCACCTTTGCCCAGGCCCGGGATATTCTGGCGCATTATGACATCACGCCGCCCGCCGCCGTGGCGGCGCATTTGGCGGCGGCGGAAATTGAGACGCCCAAGCCCGGTGACCCCCGTCTGGCCCGTTGCCGGACCACATTGATCGCCACGCCGGCCCGGTCGATCGAGGCGGCGGCGGCGCTGGCCGTGGCCTCTGGCTACACGGTCGAGCTGCTGGGCGATGATCTGGAAGGGGAGGCCCGCGAATTGGGCGCCCAGCATGGCCAGTTGGCGCTGAGCCGGCAGGCCATGGGGCTAGACGCAGGCGGTGGAACGGCGCTGCTGTCGGGGGGCGAGACAACGGTCACCGTGCGGGGCACGGGCCGGGGCGGCCGCAACGTGGAATATCTGGCTGGTCTTGCCCTGGCCCTGGGCGGGGCGCCCGGCATCAATGCCTTTGCCGGCGATACCGACGGCATAGACGGTACGGAAGACAATGCCGGCGCCTTCATCGCGCCCGATACCCTTGCCCGCGCGGCGGCCGCCGGCCTTGATCCCGGTACATTGCTGGCCAACAACGATGCTTATGGTCTATTTAGCGCCCTCGACGATCTGCTGATCTGCGGGCCGACGCTAACCAACGTCAACGACTTCCGCGCAATTTTAATCGATCCGCTATAAGGTACCGTATGCAAAGAAATCGTTCGACCAAGATCATCGCCACGTTGGGACCAGCCAGCAGCGACCCTGATATGATTGCCGCCCTGCATGAGGCGGGCGCCGATCTATTCCGGTTGAATTTCAGTCATGGCGAGCACCAGGACCACCAAGACAGATTGACCGCCATTCGCGCGGTCGAGGCGGCCATGGGCACGCCCATCGGCGTCATCGCCGATCTGCAGGGGCCGAAGATCCGTATTGGCACGATCGCGGGCGGTGCGGTTGAGCTGACCGCCGGGGCGCCCTATCGCCTTGATCTTACCGATCAGCCTGGTGATGGCCAGCGGGCGCCGTTGCCTCATCCGGAGGTCTTCGCGGCGCTTGAGACAGATATGGATCTGCTGATCGACGATGGCAAGCTGCGTTTGACGGTAAAGCGGGCGGGCGCCGATTTCGCCGAGTGCGAAGTTATCACCGGCGGCCGGTTGAGCGACCGCAAGGGCGTCAATCTGCCCCAGGCGCTGTTGCCCATGGGGGCCATGACGGCCAAGGATCAGGCGGATCTGCGCTTTGCCCTGGATGCCGGCGTGGATTGGGTCGCCCTATCGTTCGTGCAGCGGCCCGAGGATATTGCCGAGGCCCGGCGTCTGATTGCCGGCCGCGCGGCGGTGATGGCGAAGATTGAAAAACCCGCCGCCCTGCATCAGATCGACGAGATTATCGAATTATCCGACGCCATCATGGTCGCCCGCGGGGACCTGGGTGTTGAGCTGCCGGTGGAGGAAGTGCCGGCCCTGCAGAAAGATCTGGTGCGCCGGGCCCGGCGCGCGGGCAAACCGGTGGTGGTCGCGACCCAGATGCTGGAAAGCATGATTGCCGCACCGGTGCCGACGCGGGCCGAGGTTTCCGACGTCGCCACCGCCGTTTATGACGGCGCCGATGCCGTGATGCTGTCGGGGGAAACCGCCGCGGGCGACCATCCACGGGCCGCGGTGGAGGTCATGGACCGGGTCGCCGCCAAGGTCGAGGGCGACCGGGGTTTCCGGAATTTCATGGACAGCGAGCATGCGGATCCCGAGGCCACCTCCGCCGATGCGATCACGGCGGCGGCGCGCCAGGTCGCGGGCACGATTTCCGCCTCCGCCATCGTTACCTACACGACGTCCGGCTCCACCGCCCTGCGGGCGGCCCGCGAGCGGCCGCCGGTGCCTATTTTGGTTCTGACGCCCAGCTTGATTACCGCCCGCCGCCTGGCGGTCGTATGGGGTCTTAGCTGCGTCCACAGCGCCGATGCCTCGGGTTTCACGGATATGGTGGACCGCGCCTGCCATGCCGCCGCCGACCGTGGCATAGCGCTATCCGGCGACCGCCTGGTGATCACCGCCGGGGTCCCCTTCGGCACACCCGGCGCCACCAACAGCCTTCGTATCGCCTGGGTGCCCTAGCTCGTTTTCGATATTCATCGAATCGCCGAGCCACCCGCTCCCCCTGCCCGTCCACCCTTTAATGGTACCCTGGGGGTGGACGGGCAGGGGGGGCGGGTGGGTAGTTTAGTTTCGAAAA
>JAPYPT010000382.1 GCA_029937535.1 Alphaproteobacteria bacterium | reverse complement strand
TCGAGCAACTTATCCGCATTCAATTGAATCCAATTGAATGCGGGTTGCTCTAGTATCCACAGTCGTCTGTTAATTATTTATTCATGATGAGGCGGTTAATGTGATTTCTCTATTCAATGAAAAATAGATTGATGGCAGGAAATACGGCATGTTTTTTCGTCGATCAGAGCTCCCCAATACCCCGGAAAAGGGTGAGATGTTTCAGCGCCGCGTGGCCTTTGATTTGGTCGAAACAGCGCGCATCAGGGCCGTCACCACGGGGCCGGGGGGCATCCGGCATATTTGTTTCCGTATTTCCACGTCCGGTCTTGATGACCAGGGCGAGCAGCGCATTCTGGCGGCCGATGTGTTTTCCCAGATGTATCAACCCACCTGACCGCCGCCACCCGTTGATCCGCAAGAATACCCGAAACGGCGCCTAAACCGGCGGCGCCCGCCGCCAAAATCCGCGTTTCCGGACGGCTCTGACCAGCGCCGAAAAAATCTGGCTTCCCAATGCCAAAAACCAGTTATGTTCGGTTGATGACATTTCGACATATTGTTCTGTATTCCACGCTAGAGAGCCGCGAGGCGGGTAAGGTTTCAGCACTTGCGGTGCTCGAGACGGTGCTGTCCGTGGCGCTGTTTTGGTGGGTCGCGATCACCTTTGACTTCTACCTGCATCTTTGGATCTCCATTGCGGCGGCGCCACTGTTATTGTTCCGCTCGCCGGCCTCGATAGCGCTCGGGGCGCATCATTTCATGCGCTATTGGGAGGTCGATAACAGCCATCGAACCCGCGTCCCCGTTGTGCTTGTGGTGCTTCTCGCCGTGTGCCTTTCGGTCCTGGTCACCTGGCTATTGACGGACGGCTGGCTGCTCAAGATCGCGGGGGCCTGGTCTTTCTGGGCTGCCGTATTGCTGGCGGCCGTGGCCGCCAACATCGGCATGTCGATCGCTGTCGCTGTTTGGGGGTTTTGGGCCCTATCGAATGGTAAGGTGGTGGCGGTGGCGATGGCGGCGGTGGCAACGGCCGCGGCCGCGGCTGTGATCGGTGTTGCCTTGGGCGATCTGAAAATGCATGGCATGTGGGGCGCGGGCGGGACGGCGGCCACGATATTTGTCGCCTTGACGATTGCCGGCTTCTCCATCGAGAAAGAGTTGGTCGGCCAGATTTTGCGGGGCATCGGCGCCGCTGCGTTCTTCATCATTTTTGGCATTTCCATAGTCGGTCAATCGTCTGGCGACGAGGCGGTCAAAATAATGCTCGCCACGGTGTGGTTGGCGATCTGGGTCTTCGGCGCCATCGCGGCGGTGGGCGGCCTGGTGGGCACGCGCGGTCTGGCGCTGGTCGCCACGGGCGCGGGTCTAGGCATCTTCATGCGCGCCTGTTTCATTCGCTTCCTCTCGACCATCAATCAACCCGCTGCCGGCTTGCATGCCTTTCCGGGTAATTGGCTGTCGTTGATTATTCAAACGGACATGATGCAACGGCCCGAAGTTATTCCCGGGCTTCCGGACGGCCATATGTTGAGGTCCGAAAACCGATACGAGTTTTGGGATGACGTTTCCCATCTGGAAGACTGGAAAAATATGCTGGTTGTCGGTTTTCTGCTGGGGCTGCCGTTCTTGCTTTACCGCATCAGCCTGAAATCCACCGCTTGGCTTTACCTGCCGCTGATCTATTTCGCTTTTTCGCCCACCAAGCGGCAAGACGGTTAAGTTTGCGACGGGATGCGATCCGGTCGAGTTGTCTGGCCCCCTGTTCGTGTAGAAGTTATAGTTCGAATCTAAACGACGACTGGACATCAACCGCCAAACATCAAACACCGGCCATCGGGAGATCAGATTATGAACGATATTACTGAACCGGCATCCCTGCCCAACGAGAGCGCCTTGAAGGCCGCGGGCAGCGAACATCTGTTTATCCATGCCTCTTCCTACCGGGCGCTGGCCGACGACAGCAGCAAGCGCATTCTGGTGGAAGGCCACGGCGCGGTGGTCAAGGATATCGAGGGCAAGGAATATATCGACGGACTGGCCGGTCTGTGGCTGGTCAACGCAGGTCATGGCCGCACGGAAATTGCCGACGCCTATGCGCGCCAGGCCGGCACCCTGGCCTATGCCTCCTCAACCCAGGCGACAACCATTCCGGCGATCGAACTGGCGACCCGCCTGGCGGAACTGGCGCCGGGAGATCAGGGCACGGCGTTTTTCTGTTCGGGCGGTTCGGAAGCGGTGGAGAGCGCCATCAAGATCGCGCGGCAGTATCATTATTTCAATGGCGAGCCCAAACGATCGAAAATCATCGGCCGGCGCGGCTCCTATCATGGCGCCACCTACGGCGCCATGAGTGTCAGCGGCACCCGGCCCATGAGCGAGCCCTATCACAGCCCCTTCATGCATGGGGTGCACCATGCCTCGCCGCCCTATTGCTACCGTTGTGATTTCCGGCAAACCTATCCGGCCTGCGATCTGCTCTGCGCCGATCAGATCGAACAGATCGTCAATTACGAGAACCCGAAAACCATTGCCGCCGTGATCGCCGAGCCGATCTCCGCCTCGGGCGGCATTGCCGTGCCGCCCGACGATTATTGGCCCCGCCTGCGCGAGATTTGCGACCGCCACGGCATTCTGCTGATCACCGATGAAGTGATCAACGGTTTCGGCCGCACGGGCCGCATGTTCGCTTCCGAGCATTGGGATCTGGTGGGCGACATCATGACCATCGCCAAGGGCCTGTGCAGCGGCTACGCCCCAATCGGGGCGGTGATGTGCCGCCCCCATGTTGTCGAGGCGTTCGAGGGCGACAATAAGCTGTCGCATCTTTTGACCTACGGCGGCCACGCCGCGGCCTGCGCCGCCGCCCTGGTTAATCTGGAGATTTTGGAACGGGAAGGCCTGATCGCGAACTCGGAACACATGGGCGCCCGCCTGAAGGAAGGTCTGGAAGGATTGTCCGATCATCCAACCGTCGGCGATGTGCGCGGCCTGGGCCTGCTGACCGGCCTCGAATTGGTCAAGGACAAGGAGACCAAGGAAAAGTTCGCCGAAGACGGCGAGGAGCTGAAAACTTTGGGCGAGGGCCTGGCCCAGCGCGGTCTGCTAACCCGCGTCGGCGGCGTCCTGCCCCTCTCCCCGCCGCTCTGCATCACCGCCGATCAGGTCGACAACGTCGTCTCGATCATTGACGACAGCCTGACCGAAATGGAAACGGCCCATGGTCTGGCATAGGCGTGGATTGCGGCGCCGTGTGGACGGACGAAGAAGGGCAATGATGCAATAAGGGTAGCGTCCCCTTTGATCAAGGGTAGCGTCCCCTTTGATCAATGGAGATATGTCTCTCCACCTGCACCGAACCAGGCAGCACCATTTGGCCGTTGCATCTCCACTCAGGGGGAGCCTTCTAGCTCCCCCGTGTCTTGAGGCCATTCCTGCCTATTTACAATTGAGTCTCATAGCCTGCGTTTTTCCCATGGTGCAAGGGAGATACGTTATGTTTCGACCAATAGAGCCGCAGCGTCTGCGATAAACAGAACGCGCCGTGATAACTGCGGGGCATGCTGCCCACCTGGCGGTTATCTTCCAGACCAATGAATACGTTTGTATCAATGAGGTAATTTTGCGAGCTCATGCTTCGCTCCCAAGTCCCATGCGGGTCTTGGTCACCAGATAACGATCCCTCGTACAGGATTAATCGGCCCGGCGGTCGATGTTTCGGCCCGATTCTAAGGGGTTACGGTAACAGCGCACTCTATTCGAACCCGGCTCTCGCAGTTTGCTAAGCAAACAGCTGCCGCCTAATGCAAGGGTCGTTGGGGTGTCGCGCTTTCCGTTGGAAAGCGCTTTGGTGCCCCCTCCCGGACTCGAACCGGGACGACTGTTAAGTCTCGGGATTTTAAG
>JAPYPT010000381.1 GCA_029937535.1 Alphaproteobacteria bacterium | reverse complement strand
GGATGAAGTCGGTGCGCTGTCGCAACAGGCGGACGATCCGGAAGCCGTCAGCTCTATCTGCGCCGTGCTGGCGGAGACGGATGTGATCAACATGGTCAGCCGGGGCATCTCCACCCAGAACATCCTCAAGGGCATCCATACCTCCATGGCGGACCGCCTGGTTAAGCTGTTGAAATCGACAAAAGTGAGTGAAGGCGTGGTTCTGGTCACCGGCGGCCTGGCCAATGACAGCGGCCTGGTGGCAACCATGGCCGAACGCATGGCGGCGCAGAAGATGGCCGGCCTTGACCTGCAGTCGCACCCGGCTTCGATCCACGCCGGCGCCATCGGCGCGGCCCTGTGGGGCGCCTACCGTCACCAAAAACTGGCGGCCTTGGAAGACCTGCCGCTGGCATCCTGAATGAAACCGAAAGGGAGGCGCCCATCATGGCACTGCTGATCAATGAAACCTGCACCGGCTGCGATGCCTGCGAGCCAGTCTGCCCGAACGAGGCCATTAGCGTTGGCGATCCGATCTATGTCATCGATGCCTTCAAATGCACCGAATGCGTCGGCCACGAGGATGAACCTCAGTGCCGCGTGGTCTGCCCGGTGCTGGATTGCATCGTGCAAAACCCCGACTTCGTGGAGAGCGAAGACGAGTTGATGGAGAAGTTCGAGGCGCTGGAGGCTTAGGGAGGCTCGTCATGGCCGCAGAAAACAGCGAATTCCAGTGGCAGGCGGAAGACGGCTGGCACATTGATGTGCGGGGCCTGGGCCCGCCGCGGCCGATGCTGCGGATCCTGGCTTTGTTGCAGACCGTCGCCACCGGCGAGGTGACCGTGCATCACGACCGGGAGCCGATCTATCTCTATCCCGAATTGGCGGAACTGGGGTGGAGCCACGAAATCATCCCTGGCGATGACGGCGAGGTGCGTTTGCGCCTGTGGCCGTATTAGGCCTGGGATGGCGGGCGCATCGGCATTTCTGGGTAGCGCGGCGGAGCGTCTGTTGCCGCATGATATTCCGTTTCGGTTTTTCGGCGCGGCGGTGATCTTTCATGTCGTCGCCTGGTTGGTTCTGGCGGCGCACGCCGATGAGGTGGCGGACTTTCGCGGCGGCGGCGGGCCCGTGCTGGCGGCCGTGCATCTTGTCACCCTGGGGGTGTTCGCCATGACCGCCATGGGCGCCAGTCTGCAATTGTTGCCCGTAGCGACCCTGCAAGGGTTTGCCACGCCGGGCGTTATTAATGTGCTGTGGTGGCTGTTTACCGCCGGGACGGTTGGCCTGACCTTTGGCATGTATCAGTCGTGGCACGACGCCATGGCGCTGGGCGGCGGCGGCGTTACCGCCGCGATCCTGCTTTACCTTAGTTTGCTTGTGGGCAATCTGCGCCGTGGCGGCGCCATGGTGGTTGTCGTGGCGCACGGCTGGTTGGCGGTTGCCGCCTTGATCGGGCTGCTGGCCTTGGGGCTGATGCTGATCGCCAATCAACAGACTGGTTGGCTGGTTGATAGCCAGCGGACTGGGGTGAGCCACATGCTTTTGGCGCTTTATGGCTTCATGGGTTTTCTGGCCATGGGTTTTTCCTATGTTTTGGTGCCGCTGTTCGCCCTGGCCCCCGCCGTGCCGGACCGGGGCGCGCTGGCCAGTCTGGTCTGCGTTGTTGTTGGGCTGGCCCTGGGTGTCGCGGGCACCTGGCTGGACCGGGATGCCTGGGCCGCCGCCGGCGCCATCCTGGGCCTGGCCGGCGCCTCTGTTCATGTTGCCTTGCTGGTTTTGAGCCTGCGCCGGCGCATGCGAAAACGGCTGGGTCCGGCCTTTGTCCTGATCGGGCTGTCGTGGGTCCTGTTGCCCCTAAGTCTGTTGCTGGGCGCGGCCTGGGCGCTGGATTTGCTTGGGGAACGGGGGCCGGTGCTCTTCGGCCTGTCGTTGCTGGGCTGGCTGTTGAGTCTGCTGCTGGCAATTCTGCAACGAATTGTACCCTTCCTTGCATCCATGCACGCGGCCGCCAATCAAAAACGCCGGCCGCCCACGGTGGCCGCCCTGACTACGCAAGGGCCGCTGTCCGTCCATCTCTATTGCCATTGCGCGGCGCTGGCATTGTTGAGTGTGGGCGCGCTTGGGGGCCTGCCCGTGTTGATCAAATTGGGCGCGTCCGTGGGACTGGTTGGGGCCTTTGCCTTTGCCCTGTTCTTCTTGACCGCCATGACCAGGTTCCGCGCCGCGCTGTCCGTGCCAACGCCATGAACCATAATAAAAGGATGGAAACTTCACATGTACCATGACAGCCATATCGCACAATTGCTGCACGATGAGCATCAGCGCACCATAGATCTGATGAACCGCCTGGAGGAAGCCACCACGGGTCGTGGCGCTAAATCGGCGCCAAGCGGCGGAGATAGCGGGACCAGGTCGCTGTTGGCGGATCTGCACGCGGAATTGCTAGCCACCACCGACCATCATTTCAAGTTCGAGGAAGATAATATCTTTCCGGCGTTGTCGGCGATTGGCGATGTTGCCATCCCGCACATCCTGCGTCAGGAGCATGAATTGCTGCGGAATATTTCGCAATTCATGCTGCCCCTGGTCAAGAGGGTCCGGGAGAATGGTTTCGCGGCGCCGGACTGGGATGAATTCCGCGATTTGGCCTTGGAACTGGTTGAGCGGCAGATTGCCCATATCCAAAAAGAGGAAATGGCGTTGCTGCCGGCCTTGAGCGATCTATTCGAGGCGAACGAGGATAGCGAACTGGTCATGCGTTATGCCGAAGCGTAGGCCCACGCGATGTGGTTTGACCTAGGTCAAATCCAAAAGTCCGCTTTAGCGTCATAGTTTAACTGAGATAGTACACCTGATTTGAGTTGCCGTTGAGTAGGGGGCGGAAAAGCCATGAAAACGACTGATTTGGTTGACTTCGCCTCCGACCCGGCTTTTGCGCTCAATGGCGAAATGCGGGTGGTGGCCTGGAATGCGGGCGCGGCGGCGCTGTTGGGATATTCCGCGGCCGAGGCCTTGGGGCAACGGTGCGGCCAGGTCTTGCAGGCCTTTTACCCCACGGGCGAGCCGCTTTGTTCCATCTTGTGCGAGGGCCGGGCCTGTATGGCGATGGGACAAAAATGGTCTCTTGCCGCCTGCCGCATCCGGCATCGGGACGGCAACATGATTCCCGCCGGGATCTCCACCCTGGTACTGCCCAAGGAAGCCAGAACGGCTGCCGATGGCGACGCGGTCGCCGTCGTCTTCATGCGCGAAACTGGCACCGAGACAGAGGCAATCGCGCCGGTGACACCGTTGCGGATTTTTTCCTTTGGACAGTTCGGTCTGGCCATCGCGGGTGAAGGCCTGAACGTCGAAGGCTGGAAACGCAAACAAGCTGCCGTGGTGCTAAAAATTCTGGTCAGTCATTTGGGCCGCCCGGTACACCGGGAACGGCTGATCGAATGGCTGTGGCCTGATGCGGATGCAGACCGGGGCTGGGAGCGGCTGAAGGTAACGATTTCCTATCTGCGCGGAAAACTGCGCGCTGGCGGCGCCATTGATGACGTGATCGAAACCGTGGGCCAGTCCTATTTGCTGCGCCGCGACGCGGTTTGGGTCGATGCGGATGCGTTCGCCTCCCTGGTGGCGACGGGCTTGGATTTCCTTAAAGACGGCAACCGGGCAGAGGCACGGTCCCGGTTCGAAGAGGCTGAAAGTCTATACCGTGGCGACTATCTTGAAGACGAACCTTATGCCGAGTGGTGCGCCGAAGAGCGCGAGCATTTGCGCGAGGTGCATCTGGAACTATTGGCGGGCATGGCCAAGGCCTATGCGGCGGAGGGTCTGTATCTGGAAGCCTCGCGCATATGCCGCACTGCCCTGCATCACGATCCCTGCCGCGAAAGCTTCCTGCGCGCCTTGCTGGAG
>JAPYPT010000058.1 GCA_029937535.1 Alphaproteobacteria bacterium | reverse complement strand
AATGATGACGAAAAGAAAACCCCAACGAGTCACACTTCAGTGAAAACGCTCTAGCCAACCAGGGCAATGCCGTTGGAGACCGCCGCCTGACCCTGTTCGTTGTATACGGTGAAGCCAACCGCGCCGTCGTGGGGTTCGTGCAGTTCGACGCGGATGGTATTGCCGGGGATGACCATCGCCGTGAAGCGGCCGTATAGCCGTTTCAGGCGGGCCGGGTCGCCGCCGCAACAGGCGCGGATCACTTCCCGGCCGGCCAGGGCCCAGGTCGCAGTGCCGTGCAGGATGATGTCGGGCAGCCCGGCGGCCAATGCGACCTCCCGTTCCGTGTGGATCGGGTTCCAGATATCAGCGCATTCCGTATAGCTGTGGGGCATTTCCCGGGGCACGAAGATGTCCACGCTTTCAACCACGTCGCCCCTCGCCTCCGCCAGCGCCGGGGGGCCTTCCAGGCTGATATCCTCGCCCACGACCTCGACATCCCTGGCGATGCCGCTGGACCATGAGGTCACCACGGGGGCGCCGCTGTCGGCATCCGTCGTGGTCAGTTTGGTCAAGGTCATGGCCCCGGCGCGGGTTCGGCGGATGGCGGCGATGGTGCCGGTGGTGGTGAGGTTCATGCCGGGGCGGATGGCTTGGTGAAAGATCGAATCCTGGCTGGCATGGACGCCGCGCACCTGTTCCTCCCGTGACATCCCGACGGCCCCGCGCGACAACGTTCCATTCACGACGGGCCATTCCAGCGAGACGCAAAACTGCGGCGGCGCGATGATGCCCCCCACCCTGTCATCATCAAACACGGCGGCGCTGGTATCCATGATCCCGGCCGCATAAGCCAGCGCCTTGCGCGCCGTCATGGCGACATTATTGATGTCCAGTTTCGAACCTGCGGCGGCGGTATGGGCGGGCATGGCTGCAACTCCTACTCATTGAGAATATTTCCACGGCGATGGTAGCCAATTCCGCGCTACCGGGAAATGGTTTCGCAGCGGCATCACTTCCCACTCATGACAAAGACGCCGTCCCAATCGTCGGGGGGCGGGGTTTCCACATAGGCCGTCGCCCGTTCCGCCATGATCTGGGCGGGGCCGTCGGCCGCGCCCAGGGCCAGCCAGATATCGGCTGCTTGGGCAAAATTCCGGGCGCGGTATTGGGTCAGGGCCGCGTGGTATTTTTCCGACCTGTCTTTTTGCGCTGCTGTTGCCGTGGCCAGGGGCGCGATGGGTTCGTGGATGGTCAGGGGTTTCTCGCGGCCCTTGACCGCGACATGGTCAATTTCCCGCAGCAGGATTTCGCTCGCCACCGCCTCGCCGGTGGTCGGACCCAAAAGCAGGCTGGTGCCATAGACGCCGGGCAGGCCTTCCAGGCGGGCGGCGATGTTCACGGTCTCGCCCACCGCCGTATAATTATAGCGCTTCTCGGAACCCACATTACCGACGATGGCCTGGCCCGAATGGATGCCAATTTTTATGCCGAAGGACGGCTCGCCCCGGGCCTCGGCCTCGCGGCCGGCGGCGGCGATCTTCTCAACGATGGTCAGCGCGGTCTGCGTGGCGGTGAGAGGGTGATCATGGGACGGGGTCGGCGCGCCCCAGATCGCCATGACCGCATCGCCGATGAATTTGTCCACATAGCCGCCCGATGCATCGACCTCATCCGCGATGATGGCCAGGTAGTGGTTGGTCAGCGCCACCAGTTCCGCCGGATCCGTTCGCGTCGACAGCGCCGTGAAGCCGGACAGATCGGCGAACATGATCGATACATCCCGAAGCGATCCGCCCAGGCGCAGGCCGTCGGGATTTTCCAACAGGCCCTCCACGACGCTGGGGGCGAGGTAACGGCCAAAGGCATGTTGTATGGCCCGGCGGCGCCGTTCCTCGACCAGATAACGGACCAAATAGGCCAGTACGGTGGACAGGAACAGCGCCATGATTGGTATCAAGGCGGGCAGCCACAGACCCCATTCCATGGCCACGACTTCACCGCCCCAAACGGCGCCTGTCAGGGCCACGACCAGGACCAGGGCGCTCCAAGGAGCCAGGAAAAGTCCCAACACCGCGCCGAGACCACCCAGCAGGGCGGCGATCAAGCCGCGAGCCGGCGATCCGATCAATTTAACCCAATCACCATTGACCACGGTTTGCGCCGCCAGAGCGTGCAGAAACACGCCTGGCACGGTTTTCGATTTCGGCTTGGAGGCGTTCAATGGTGGCAGCGCGCAGCCGTTCACGGCGCTGGTGGGTGCAACTGTCCTGGGTGAGAGGTAACGGGCGGCTCCGAGGCGGCGGTCTTCGTCCGCCAGAACCGAGCCGACGAAAACCATGCGTCCCTTGAAGATCGCCGTAAGGGCCTCTGGCGCGGTTTGCAAACAACGCAGAAAATCGACCATGGCGAAGGTGGTCAAGGCTTCCGGATGGCGTCGGGGGGCGGGCCGGACGCTGGAAGGCAAACCGGAGATGCCGGCGCGCTCCAAGGCTCTCGCGCTCAGGGATTTCGGTGCATCGTCTTTCGCACCATTCGCCTTGCCAAAGATCAGGGGAAATTCCCGGTTAACGCCGTCCTGATCCGGTATCAATTCCAACATTCCCAAGACATCGGGTTCGAAACGCAGGGCGGCAAGAAAGGGTTTGGCCGGCAGGGTCGTGGCCGTACGGCCCAGCACCGCCCGGTCCCGGTTCCGGTACAAGGCCTGCTGGAAGGGCCGGTCATAGCCGGCCTGGAACTGTCCGCCGGAAAAGGTAAACAGAAAATCAAAGGCCACCGCGCTGGCGCCTACCTCACCCAGCCCGGCCAGCAGCTTGGCCCAGACAGGGGCGAACAAGGCCCGCGGCAGGGCATTCATTTCAGGGGCATCCAGGCTTCTTTGATCGAGCGCGATGACCACCACCCGGCCCACATCGGGCCCGGCGGGCCCGGCGGGAAAGATTTGCGCCCTGGCCCACAGAGCCGTGTCGTACAACCAACCTTCCACCCCATTGTCGCGGCTCCAAAATTGGCCGCCCAGGAACGAAAGCAACATACAGGCAAGGACCGTGGCAATGGCGTAGCGTTTGCGCTGCATGAATTGAGACATGGTACGATCCCTCGAGATAAAATCCGGCCCCATTGAAGGAGGCCGTCAATTCATCCTGATGATGGTCATCTTGCCTTTTCGCGCGGACCCTGCCACTTCAAACGGCACCCGCTTGGATACCGTGCCGTCCCCCGACAACACCTCCAACTCATAGCTGCCATTTGCAAGGCCGTCGCGGCCCTCGGGCCAGCGCAGTTGCCGCCCAACTATGGGCAAGGTTATAGCCGGCGCGTCCTTGGGGGTAATCCGCATTTGTGTGGCGGAACCGCTGTTCGACCCGGTGAAGGCAAATAAGGGCCGTGCCGATAGCCGCATGGCGCCCGGAGGGGAACGTAGCCGGACGCCGCCCGTACGGCCTTCCTTACTCAGCGATATGACTTTCGGGCAGCGGCCGCGGGTTTCATCGATAATTTTGCCGCCACGCAGTGAAAACCTCCGCGCCGTAAAACTGACCACTCCGCCGATGATGACGACGTTCTTGCAGCTGTTATAGTCCAGGAATTCCAACCGGCCGTCCGCGCCCAGGTCCACCGTGCCGCCCGCCTCGATCTCCGTAAAAGCCTCGATCGAACTATTCTTGGCGCCGACTATATCGATAACCAGGGCCGCCGGCGCGGCGAGACTGTTGGTGGCGGCCAACATTAATATCGCCCAGGCGCCTATCAGGGTGGCTGGTATTCGAAAGAGTCTTGGCATGGTTCGGTTTCCCTTTGCCATTTTAACGAAACTATGAACGCAGATAAGTTACCGGGACAAAACGAACGCCGGGTAATTTGTAAACCCAATTCCCGGTAACGGCAAAGGCATTGGTGGCGGCCGCGTTAATTGCCGATATGATTTTCGATGGCCGGCAGGTCGATGATATAGCGCGCGATGGCGTCACGATCATCGTTCGAGAGGAATTTAAAACTGTCCCGCAACGCCTCGGCCATGGCGCCTTCGGCCTTGTCCCAGCCCGGCTTGGTGCCTGTTTTCAGAAAAAAGGACAGTTGTTCTTCGGTCCAGCCCAGGCCCGTGGCGAGGTCCGGCGTAATATTGGGCACGGCATCGCCGTCGGGTCCATCTTCGTTACCGGCCATCCACATCGAGCGGTCCAAGCCGCCGGCCGGATTGCGTTGCGTGTGGCATTCGCCGCAATGGGACAGCGCGTTGACCAGATAGGCCCCCCGGTTCCAGGCGGCGTCATGGCCTGGATCGGCGGCGAAATCACCGCCTTTAAAGAACAGCATTTTCCAAAACCACAGGGGCCAGCGCCAACTGAAGGGCATGCCAACATCATGCGCGCGGTTCGTCTTTGAAACGGCGGGCTGGGAAAACAGATAAGCCTTGATCGCCAAGCCGTCACGGTCCGTCATTTGGGTGTAGGAAGTATAGGGAAACACCGGAAAATAATGTGATCCATCGGGCCGGATGCCCCGTTTCACGGCGGCGAGAAAATCCCGGTCGCTCCAGCCGCCAATGCCGGTTTCCCGATCCGGCGTGATATTGGGACTGAAGTAGGTACCGAACGGCGTCTTCAGCGCCCGGCCGCCGGTGAACGGCCGGCCTTGCGACTTTTTATCCGTATGACAGCTCACACAACCGGCGGCGCGCACCAGGTACGCGCCGCGTTGTATTAAATCCGTATCCGCCCCAGCGGGAGACGCACGAAACGCCACCCCCGAGAGAGCAAAAATAAGGCCCCAGGCCAGTGCCCGAGACAGGATCAAATCGTTATTTCATTTTCTTTCTGCGGCCGGCGTCGCGCAAGTTGTAGTGACAGGCGCTGCAGGCCTTCAACACGCCGGCAATGGCGTCGGCAACCTCGTTCTCTTCACCGGATTTCGCCGCCGAGACCAGTCTGCCGGCCGCCGTGCCGACATTGCCATGGCCCTTGCGCATCTTTTCGGGAAGTTGTTTAAGGCCCGCGATATAATTGCCCCGGCCCTGAATCTCAGCAGCCTTTTTGGCGACATTCTTCATGTCGAAAACCAAACTGGAGGCCATGGCGCTTTGCAAGTTGCCGAGATACAGCAACATGGTGCCCCAAGCGGGTTTCGGCGCATGCTTTTTCTGGGCGACGGCGGCGCCACCAAACCCCAGCGTTGTTGCAATTACCAGGGCGATTGACAGTGCGATAATCTTTTTCATTTTTTAGCTCCCCATCGGAATTTTCTTATGATCCTTAATTCTCAACAAATACCGGAAAATAGGCAACAGCGAATGAATTGTCGTTGTGGAAACAGTGCGTTTCCATTTTTATGCCGCCAAAACTCCGGCAAATGTCAAAACAGTTTTCTATAAGCCGTGGTTGGGCATCATTGCCGGCGCCTCTCGTGCAGCATGACGAAAAGACCGGCCAGGCAGATAATGCCGGCGCCGGCCAAGGTGTTGAGGCTGGGAACATCGTCAAAGACCAGGTAGCCGGCGGCCGCCACCCAGACAATCTTGGAATAATTGAACGGCGCCAGCAGTGATGCCTCCGCCTCCTTGAACGCCTTGATCATGCACAGATGGGCCGCCACGCCCAGGGCGCCTTGCATGAGAAAGGCCAGCCAGTACCAGGGTTCCGGCGTTACCCAGACAAAAGGCAGGGCCAGAGAGCTCCACGCCAGCCCGAACAGGCCGGTGTAGAAAAGCGTCGCGAAGGTGTCCTCGGTGCTGGCCAGCAGCCGGGTGACGATTTGAAAGGCGGCGAAGGAAACCGCGCCCGCCAGGGGCAACAGCGATATCCAACTGGCCAGGCCGCTGCCCGGCCGCACCACCACCAGCACGCCGCAAAGGCCCCCCAGCACCGCCAGCCAACGGCCCTTGTCCACCCTCTCGCCCAGGATCGGGACGGCCAACAGGGTGATGAACAGGGGCGATGTGAAGCTGATTGCCGTGGCGTCCGCCAGGGACATGTATTTCAAGCCCTGAAACAGCAGACTGATGGACAGGATCAGCAATCCCGCCCGGCCGATGTGCAACGGCAATCGGCGGGTCGCCAACTGCCGCGGCAGACGGCTGCCCTTGGCCATGGCCAGGACGCATAGGCCCGCAAATATGCCAAAGAAATAACCCCAGACCAGTTCCAATGGCGGCAGCTCGGCGGTCATATACTTCGCGCCCGTGTCGACCACGGTAATGAAACCGATAGCTGCCAGCAGAAACAGAATGCCGATATGTGTCTTTTTTTGCTCTTGCACGGCGCCATCATAGAGCAGGATGCTTGCCAACGGGGGAACAGTCGTGACAATGGCCTGTTAGTTGAATTGAATGGAAGATGAAGATGACCGACCTGACCGGGAATGGCCCCTTATCACGATTTCGAGTATTGGATTTGACGCGGGTGCGGGCCGGGCCCACGGCGGTGCGGCAACTGGCCGATTGGGGCGCCGATGTGATCAAGCTGGAGGCGCCGCCCGCTCCCAACGAGGGCGAAGGCATGGGCGGCCCCCGCCATGGTCCGGACTTTCAGAACATTCACCGCAACAAACGCGGCATGACCCTGAATTTAAAATCCGAAGACGGCATGGCGGTATTCCGCCGCCTGGTGGCGGAGGTGGATGTCGTCGTCGAGAACTACCGGCCGGACGTAAAACATCGCCTGGGCATCGACTATGAAAGTCTGAAGACGATCAACCCCGGCCTGGTCTACGCCTCCATCTCCGGCTTCGGACAGGACGGCCCTTATGTAGGCCGGCCCGGTTTTGATCAGATCGCCCAGGGCATGGGTGGCTTGATGTCCATTACCGGGGTGCCGGGAGAGGGGCCCATGCGGGTCGGCATCCCCGTGGCCGACCTGACAGCCGGAATATTCTGCGCCCAGGGCATTCTGATCGCCCTGCTGGAGCGGGAGGTTTCGGGCCAGGGGCAGTGGGTACAATCATCGTTATTGCAGGCCCAGATCGCCATGCTGGATTTCCAGGCGGCCCGTTGGCTGTTGGCCGAGGATGTCCCGCAACAGGCCGGCAACAACCATCCAACCTCGATCCCCACGGGCGTTTTCAAGACGGCTGACGGGTTTATCAACATTGCCGCCTCCGGCGCCGCCATGTACACCCGTTTGGTCGAGGTGCTGGGCGATCGGGAATTGGCCACGGACCCGCGTTTTGCCGATGGCGCGGCGCGGTCGGAAAACCGCGACGCCGTCAATGCCCGCATCGAGGCCGTTACGGTCACCAAGTCGAGCGACGAATGGGTCGAAATTCTGAACGAGGCCGGGGTGCCCAGCGGTCCCATCTACGATATTGATCAGGTCTTCGCCGATCCGCAGGTGCGGCATTTAGGTATTGCGCAGCCGGTGGAACATGCGGTTCTGGGCCCGCAAAAAGTGGTGGGCCAAGCAGTTGAGTTAAGCCGGACGCCATCGGCGATCCGCATGGCGACACCGGAGTTGGGTGAACATACGGATGAAATCCTCGGCTCGTTGGGGCTGGCGCCGGAGGAAATCAAGTCCATGCGCGACAGCGGCGCCATATAGGAAAAATGAGCATGAGATCACTAGCCGAATTGGCCACCGAGCTTGATGCCGGGCGCACCACCAGCGTGAAACTGACCGAGGCCGCCCTGGCCCGTATCGATGATCCAGCGGGGGAGGGGGCGCGGACCTTTATGAAGGTTTATCACCAAGCCGCCATGGACAGCGCCCTGGCCTCCGATCAGGCGCGGGCCCATGGCGCGGTACCCTCGCCCATGGCCGGTATTCCATTCTCCATCAAGGACCTGTGCGATGTGGCCGGTGAGATCACCCTGGCCGGCTCAATCGTGCGCCAGGACGCTGAACCGGCGGCGCGGGATGCACCCGTGGTGGCCCGCCTGCGGGCGGCGGGCGCGATCATCATGGGCCGGACCAACATGGTCGAATTCGCCATGGGCGCCTTGGGTACCAATGCCCACTACGGCACGCCGAAAAATCCCTACGATCGGGCCACGGGACGGGTGCCGGGCGGCTCCAGCTCCGGCGCCGCCGTTTCAGTTGGTGATGGCATGGCGGCGGCGGCGCTGGGCACGGATACCGCCGGCTCGGTGCGGATCCCGGCCGCCCTATGCGGCATGGCCGGGTTCAAGCCCACGGCCCGGCGGATACCGACCGACGGCATCTACCCCCTTTCCCGTACCCTGGATTCCGTTGGGCCCCTGGCGCCGACGGTCGGTTGCTGCGCCCTGGTGGATGCGGTCTTCGCCGGTGAGGCGCCGCCCAATTTGACGGCCATGCCATTGCGGGGTTTGCGCTTCGCGGTGCCGAAACACCTGGTGCTTGATGATATGGACCAGTCCGTGGCGGGGGCATTCGAGCGCTCCTTGTCGAAGCTGTCGGCGGCCGGCGCGCTGATCAGCCATATTAATTTCCCCGAACTGGCCCGGATGCCCGTCATTAATCGGATCGGCGGATTTTCCACGGCCGAGGCTTTTACCTTGCATCGCGAGGTCCTGGACCGGGCCGGCAATCAGTATGACCAGAACG
Organism: Alphaproteobacteria bacterium; assembly: GCA_029937535.1. Lineage (GTDB taxonomy): Bacteria > Pseudomonadota > Alphaproteobacteria. Next base: position 14,701 of record JAPYPT010000058.1, on the reverse strand, counting down.
TGGCGGCCCGCATCCGCCTGGGCGAAGCCTGGACGGCGGCGGACTATATCGACTTGATCGATATCCGCGCCGATATGATCAGCACGGCGAATGAACGCTCTGCCCCCTACGACGCCCTGATCATGCCGACCCTGCCGGTCATTGCCTGTGCAATTGACGATGTGGCGGAGACCGAGGCCTGGGTAGCCATGAACAGGCTGTTGCTGCGCAATACCCTGGTTTCGAATTTCCTCGACCGTTGCGCCCTCACCCTGCCGTGCCACGATCAGGGCGAGGCGCCGGTGGGGCTTTCGTTGGTGGGCGAGGCGTCGGAGGATCGCAGGCTGCTGGAGATTGGCTTGGCGGTGGAGGCTTGTGTTGCCCCGGACCTGGTGTGAGTGACGGCCCGACAGCCTTTATCGCCGCCAATACGGAGATCCAGACCACCCGGCTGCTGCCGGAGATCCGTTTGCATCTTGCCTCGGAAAACATGGCGATCTGGAGGATGAGCGACGAGGAACGGTCGGCGGCGGGCGTGCCGCTGCCCTATTGGGCTTTCGCCTGGGCCGGCGGCCAGGCCTTGGCGCGGTACCTGCTCGACCACCCCGCGGCCGTGGCCGGCAAGCGACTGCTGGATATCGGCGCCGGCAGCGGGCTGGAGGCGATTGCCGGGGCCATGGCGGGCGCCCGGGTGCTGGCGGCGGACACGGACCCGTTTGCCGCCGCCGCCACGGAAATGAACGCCAAGCTGAATGGCGTTAGGCTGGAGGTCACCTCCCATGATCCCATCGGCGGAATGGAGCAGTGGGATCTGGTCATGGTCGGCGATCTGTTCTTTGAACAGCCCCTGGCCGACCGGTTGGAGGCATGGCTGCGCGAGTTGTATAGGGGTGGGGCCGAGATCCTGATCGGCGATCCACGGCGGACTTATTTGCCGCGCCGGGGATTGGAAAAACTGATCACCTATGCCGTACCCACCACGTCGGCCCTGGAGGACAGCGATTTGCGTAATGCCAGCGTCTGGCGGATGGTCGATGTTTGAATTATGTTGCTGCCACGTTTGTTATTGAGGTTTCTCTAGAATGACGCTGATCACCAGCAAGATCCAAACCCGTTCGCCTGAGTTTCAGGCCAATGCGGCCCATATGGAAGAAAAACTTAACGCCCTCCAGGCTGCCGTGGCGCATGTGAAGATGGGGGGCGGTGAACGTTCCCGCAAACGCCATGAGGATCGGGGCAAATTGCTGCCCCGGGAACGCATCCGGTCCCTGCTGGACCCCGGCGCGCCGTTCTTGGAGCTGCAGCAGTTGGCGGCGTGGGAGCTTTATGACGAGGATATCCCCTCGGCCGGCCTGATTACCGGTATCGGCCGGGTTTCGGGCCGGGAATGTTTGATCATCGCCAATGACGCCACGGTCAAGGGCGGGACCTACTACCCCATGACCGTGAAAAAGCATATTCGCGCGCAAGAAGTTGCGGAACAGAACCATCTGCCCTGTATCTACCTGGTGGATTCGGGCGGCGCCAACCTGCCGCAATGGCCCGATGTGTTTCCCGACCGGGATCACTTTGGGCGGATTTTCTATAATCAGGCCAACATGTCCGCCAAGGGCATCCCGCAGATTGCCGTGGTCATGGGATCGTGCACCGCCGGCGGCGCCTATGTGCCCGCCATGTCGGACGAGAGCATCATCGTCCGCGAACAGGGCACGATCTTTCTCGGCGGCCCGCCCCTGGTCAAGGCCGCCACGGGCGAGGAAGTCTCGGCCGAGGATCTGGGCGGGGCCGATCTGCATTCGCGCACCTCCGGTGTCACCGACCATTACGCCATGGATGACCGCCATGCCCTCGCCATCACCCGGCGGATCGTTGCCAATCTGAACCGGGTCAAACATTGCGATTGGGACCTTCGCACGCCCCAACCCCCGGTCTATGACCCGGCGGAGCTGTACGGTGTTCTGCCCCAGGATGTGCGTCAGCCCTACGATGTCCGTGAAGTCATCGCCCGCATGGTGGACGGCAGCGAGTTTGACGAGTTCAAGCGGCTGTACGGCAGCACCCTGGTCTGCGGCTTTGCCCATATTTGGGGCTATCCCGTGGGCATCGTCGCCAACAACGGCATTTTGTTCTCGGAATCAGCCCTGAAGGGCGCCCATTTCATTGAGCTTTGCAGCCAGCGCAATATCCCGCTGGTGTTCCTGCAAAACATCTCCGGCTTCATGGTCGGGCAGAAGTACGAAGCAGGCGGCATCGCCAAGGATGGCGCCAAGCTGGTCACCGCCGTCTCGACCACGAAGGTGCCGAAGTTCACCGTCATCATCGGCGGCTCCTACGGCGCTGGTAACTACGGCATGTGTGGCCGGGCCTTTAGCCCGCGTTTCCTGTGGATGTGGCCCAATGCCTCGCTGGCGCTCATGGGCCCCGATCAGGCGGCGGGTGTTCTGGCCACCGTGCGCCGGGCCGGCCTGGAACGCCAGGGCGAAAGCTGGTCGGAGGAGGCCGAGGCTGAATTCAAACAGCCGATCATCGATCAATTCACGGAACAGAGTTCGCCCTATTTCGCCACCGCGCGGGGCTGGGATGATGGCCTGATAGATCCGGCGGAAACCCGCAACGTATTGGGCCTGGCCCTGTCCGCAACCTTGAACGCCCCAACCGAGCCGACCAATTTCGGCATCTTCCGGATGTAGGGAGAGAGTATAATGTTTCGCAAAATATTGATCGCCAACCGGGGCGAAATTGCCTGCCGGGTCATCCGTAGCGCCCATCGCATGGGCGCCGCCGCAGTTGCGGTATATTCGGAGGCCGACGCCAACGCCATGCACGTGGCCATGGCCGATGAGGCGGTCCTGCTGGGGCCGCCGCCCGTACAGGAAAGCTATCTGCTGATCGACAAAATCATCGAAGCGGCCCGGCGCACGGGCGCCGAGGCCATCCATCCGGGCTATGGTTTCCTGGCCGAGAACGCGGCCTTTGCCGAAGCTTGCGCGGCCGCCGATATCACCTTCATCGGGCCGCCGGCGTCGGCGATCCGCGCCATGGGCGAAAAGGCGGCGGCCAAGGCATTGATGCAAAAGGCCAATGTTCCCGTGGTGCCCGGCTATCACGGCGATGACCAGGACGATGATGTGCTGGCAGGCGCCGCGGAGGAAATCGGCTACCCGGTGCTGATCAAGGCGGTTTTGGGCGGTGGCGGCAAGGGCATGCGCCAGGTCAATGATCCGGGCCGGTTCGCCAACGCCCTGAAGGGCGCCCGCCGGGAAGGTCTGTCATCCTTCGGCGACGACAAAGTGCTGGTGGAGAAGTATCTGGAGCGGCCTCGTCATATTGAAATCCAGGTCTTCGCCGATCAGCATGGCAACGTGGTGCATTTGTTCGAGCGGGATTGTTCCGTTCAGCGGCGCCATCAAAAGGTTCTCGAAGAGGCGCCCGCGCCCGGCATGACGCCCGAGATGCGCCGCACCATGGGCGATGCGGCGGTGGCGGCGGCGGCGGCGATTGACTACGTGGGCGCCGGCACGGTGGAATTCATCGCCGATGTCAGTCATGGGCTGTCCGAGGACGCGTTCTTTTTCATGGAAATGAATACCCGCCTGCAGGTCGAGCATCCGGTGACCGAGATGATCACCGGCCAGGATCTGGTCGAATGGCAATTGCGCGTGGCGGCGGGCGAAAAATTGCCCCTGAGCCAGGATGAGCTGGTGATCGACGGCCATGCGGTCGAGGCGCGGATCTATTCGGAAAACCCGCAAAAGAAATTCCTGCCCGCGACCGGCACCTTGCACCGCCTGCGCCCACCGGCGGAAAGCGCTCATTTGCGGGTCGATACCGGGGTTCGGGAAGGCGACGAAGTCTCCATGTTCTATGACCCCATGATCGCCAAGCTGATCGTCTGGGACCGGGACCGCCCGGCCGCCTTGCGCCGCCTGCATGATGCCCTGGTGCGTTACGAGATCGCCGGCGTTATCACCAATGTAAATTTTCTGGCCGCCGTCGCCGCCCATCCCGCCTTCGCTGCCGGTGATCTTGAAACCGGCTTCATCGATAAACACCGGGACGATCTGATCCCCGCGCCGGGAGCTGTGCCTGATCAGGCGCTTGCCCTGGCTTGTCTGGATATGCTGTTGGCCCGGCAGGGTCACGCCGCGCCCGCCGATCCCCATTCGCCCTGGTCGCGGGTGGATGGCTGGCGCCTGAACGATCAGGGCCACGATGAATTGAGCTTCCTGGACGATGAAGGTGGCGACATCACCGTCGCGGTGCACTACCCCGCCGCGGGCGGCTATCGCCTGGCCTTGCCGGGCGGGGACATGCTGGCCAATGGCGAAATCGACGACGGCGGCACCCTATGGGCCGATCTGGACGGCCTGCGGGTCAGGGCGGCTGTCGTTCATGACGGCGACAGGGTCACGATTTTGAGCGGGGGTAGGTCGCACCGTATCGAGCGCGTGGATAAAATGGCGCTGCATGACGTGGACCTGGAGGAAGGCGGCAAGGTCACCGCGCCCTTGCCGGGTAAGATCGTGCAGGTTCAGGTGGGGTTGGGTGACAGCGTGAAAAAAGGCGAGGCGCTGTTAATTCTGGAAGCCATGAAGATGGAGCATACTATTACCGCGCCCCGCGACGCCGTCATCGCGGGCATCCCGTTTGGTCCCGGCGAGCAGGTCGAGGAAGGCGTGGAATTGATATTGTTCGAGGCCGAAGTGGAATAGCTCTCTATTGCATGCTGATGGCGGGCTCGTTCGGGCCGGATTCGGGTTCGCTTACCAGGGCCAGGGTTTGTGTTTTTTGCCGTAGCTTGGCCAATAGACCCGATACCTGCCCGCCATTGCCCCGGATCACGGTGGCGAATTCCGCGCGCTGGGCCAATGCCAGTGAAATCCCCTCGACCATGATATCGACCACGCGCCACCCTTCCGCGCGTTGTTTCAGGCGCCAGTCCACTTTGATCCCGGGGCCGTTACCGGTGGAAATCTTGCTGTGCACGATGGCGCCGTTTCTGCCGTCCGTCCGTCGCCCGGTCACCTTCAGAACGTCACTGCCGTAATGGCCCAGGCGGCGGCCATAAGTCGTGACCATATAACTCTCGAACAGTTGGATAAATTCATTGCGCTCCATGATACTGGCACGGCGCCAATAGCGGCCAAGGACAAAGCGGCTGACGGCGGGAAGATCAAAGCCGCGGCGCAGTAGTTTTCGAAACGCATCCGCCCGATCAGCTTGGCTCAAGCCATCATCGCTCAAAACGGCAGCGGCGTCTTGCGCCAGGGCGCCCAGGAATTTTTCCGGATCAGGCTCCACCGCTTGCGCGGGCAGGACAAAGGCCCCAACGATAAGTGCCAACCCGAGGCCAAGGCATGCCAGATGCCGTATGATCCGTTCGCCGAGTTTACCCAGTTTACCCATTTCGAAATTCCTCTACTTGCCATGGGGCGGCGATAGGGTTTTCGGCCTCGCCAGCCTCCAGCAACAAGTATTCATGCAATTTTGCGGCCAACTTGTGGCGAAAAATTGTCTGAACGACGCTAATGTGCTGACAATATTAGGGAATTATTAATTTGGGGAAAAAAGAAACGGTAAATTTTCGTTAATTTGTCATAATGGAGCGTAAGAATTCCGGACAAATTGGCCTGTTTTCGCTACGGATCGTCCCGTTTCGGGATTCCCATAAACCGGACAGTGATTGACAACCGCAGACATTTTAGACGCGACTATCCGATCAGATTGTGTGGTCGATCGGTTCGAAGCCGCCGCGCACTCTGCCTATTTTTTCGAACGAGTTGCGATTTACCGAACCGTGGTGGGTCAGGCAACTGGCGTCTCGATAGAGACGTTGTAAAACACCGCCGCGACGCAGAGCGCTGGCCCCGACTATGTCATAAACCGAGCGGACAATACTTTCGCATTGATGCACGGCGGTGACGGCGGCAAGCCGCATTCGAATCCGCAGCGCCTGGTCCGGCATTTCGCCTCGCAGGCCGCTCTGCCAGAGCTCGTTCAGCGCTTTTTCCATTCCGGCGACGCAGGCATGGTGCAGTCCCTCCGCCTCTTCCAATGCGTTGACAACGACAGGCTTGGATAACATGGGTTGACCCGTGTAGCGGTCATTTTTGCCGTCTAGTTCACGACGTGCTTCATCGATGGCATGCCGGGCCAATCCCAAATGGGTTACGGCGGCGCAGCTGGCGATTAACGGGATGCTGGGCACGAATACCGAGGTCGGGAAGCTGAATTTTGGTTTGCCACCGGGCCAAGTAAAAATGCGTTCCCACGGCACGAAGATATCTTCAAAGACGATGTCGTGGCTGCCGGTTCCCGCCAAACCGATCGGATCCCATGTATCATCGACCTTGGCTTCCTTGAACGGTGCCAGAGCCACGACAAGCCGCGACGGATCGCCCTCTTCCCCGCTAGGCAACGTCAACACCCCGCCCACATATGCCGCTGCGGTACAACCGGTGCCAAAGCCCCATCGTCCATTGATTTGCAGGCCGCCTTCAACTTCCTTCACTTCCACGCGTGGTTGATTGCTCCAGGCGGCGGTGTTGTTGGGGTCGGCGAAGAAGGTCTCCACAAAACGGGGATCGGCAGTATTGGCAATCAAGGCGCTGCAAACCGCACCGTGTGCGCAGGTCCAGCCCGTCGAGGCGTCGGACTCGGCCAATGTTACCGCCATCTCAAACCAATCCAGCAGCGAACCGCCTAAACCGCCCTGGGATTCGGCAACCAGTACCCGGTAGACTCCCGCGGCCTTCAGCTTGTCGACATAATCCAATGCAATTTGCCGGGACTGTTCAAATTCGCCGGCCCGGTCCCGGGCTTCCGCCGCCAACAACGGTAATTTGGCTTTTAGTTGATCCAGTTCGTTGGATGGGTGAATGTTCATGGAAGCTCCCCCTATTTCGATTGTTTGCGGCGACGCCCAATCGAACAGCCGCAACAAATTGGTGATTTGTTCCTGAAGAGTGCAGCAGGCAGCGGTTCTGTTTCTTGCGCCAGCAATATCAGACTAAATCATGAATGAAATTGGCTCGAAACCACAACGGACCTTCCCAATATATTGGAAAACACTCCGGTTCGTGCTGAGATGTTGTTTAAGACAACTGGCATCCCGGTAAAGGCGCTGCATGACGCCGTTTCGGCCAAGTGCGCTGGCACCGGCAATATCAAATACCGCACGAACGATGTCGGTGCACTGATAAACGGCCGTTACCGCGGCGAGACGGACATTCAAGCGTAGATCCACGCTCATATCCTCGCCACGTGAGCCGCATTTCCAGGCTTCGCCATGGGCCTTCTCCATACCGGCGCGGCAGGCATAGAGCTGTCCTTCCGATACTTCCAGAACTTGCATGATGTCTTGCTTGGCCAGCATCGGTTCATGGTCGCGCCGATCCTTTTTGCCAGTCAAATCGCCGCGCACTTCGTCAATAGCGCGACGCGCCAGTCCCAAATAAGTCGCTGCCGCGCCACTACCGATTATCCAATTTGTTCCGGCAATGACGGCCATGGCGTTGGCAAAAGTCGAATGGCTATCCGGCCAATCGAAAATTCGTACCCAGGGGACGAACACGTCGTCGAATACGACGTCGTGGCTACCGGTTCCAGCCAGCCCAACCGGATCCCAAGTTTGGTTGATCGCCGCCTCTTCGATCGGCACTAAAGCCGTAACCAATCGAAAGGGATCATCGTCATTCTCTTTTGGTAGCGGAAACATGCCGCCCACGTAGCTTGCCGCGGTACAGCCGGTCACAAACCCCCAACTTCCCGATATCCGCATCCCCCCTTCGACGCGTTCTGCCTTTACCCGGGGTAGATTGCTCCAGGCGGCGGCGGCATTTGGGTCGGCCAAAAACTCCAAGGCGAATTTCTGGTCGGCTACATTGGCGATTAACGAGCTGGCGGCGGCACCATGTGCGCAGACCCAACCCGTAGACGCATCGGCCTCGGCCATGGTTACCGCCATGTCGAACCAATCGGCTAGGTTTGCGCCAAGGCCGCCCTGTTCAACAGAAGCAAGCATATGAAAAATGCCGGCCGCTTTTAATTTCGCGGCAAAATCGGGAGAAATCTGACGCGCTTCCTCGAATTCTCCAGCCCGGTTCCGAGCTTCCTCCGCCAACTGTGGCAATGTGGCTTTGAGTTGATCCAGATTCCTCGACATTCCAATATTCATGGAAGCTCCCCCTATTTCGATTGTTTGCGGCGACGCCCAATCGAACAGCCGCAACAAATGCGCGATTTGCTTCTGACAAATCCCACGGATGGGTAATTTCGTTGTTTGGTTTTCCATAAAATTTTCATAAAATAACCTCGCGCATGAAAAGACTGCGTATTTTCGGGGGCGTTTCACTTGGATAGGTTGGAAATACGGCTGTTGGGAACGCTATTGCTGGGCACTCAACCCTCAACGCCGATTAGCATGACCCGCAAGAACAGACTGTTGCTCGCGGCGCTGGCCTTGGCTGGCCCCAATGGCCTGTCGCGTGAAAAACTGGCCGATATGTTTTGGGCAAACAGCGGCGATAAGCAGGCGCAAGATAGTCTGCGCCAGACCCTAGCCTCGGTGCGGAAAGCTTTGCGCGAACACGGGAATTGCATAACTACGGGTCAGGGCGTTGTTGCGTTGGACAATGAAAATGTATGGATCGACGTTGTCGACTTTGAAGCCTTTTCGGGGTCCAAGGCCGCCAACGATCGCGAACAGGCCTTGAGCCTTTACCAAGGAGACCTGCTCGACGACTTCCGCATCAAGGAAGAACATTTCGAAGCTTGGCTGTTGCCCATGCGCGAACGGCTCCGGGCCAAGGCGATTGGCATGCTCGAGGAAGGCATTGATGCAGCTTACGATGTGGAACAATCGATTGCGCTTGCCTCGCGATTACTGGAAATGGAACCCGGCAACGAGACCGCGCATCGGGCCCTGATGCGGGCCTATGCATCCCAAGGCCGTGAAAATCTGGCGTTGAAACAATTCGATCACTGTCGCGGAATACTGAACAGGGATTTAGATGTTGAACCGAGCCGGCGCACCATCGCGTTATTTGAAGAGATCAAGGGCAAACGCCATCGCCCGGCGTTGGACGACGGTGGCAATGAAGATCGGGTCAATAAGACCGGTCCGCTGCCCTCGAGCGAGGCAGTATCGACGCGTTTGCCGGAAAAGCCGTGGGTCGCTGTTTTGCCATTTGCCAACATGTCGAGTGATCCATCGCAGGAATATTTCGCCGAAGGCATTGCGGAAAACATCATTACCGCCCTGTCCAAAGTTTTAGGAATGGGTGTGATCGCACGGAATTCCAGTTTCGCCTATAAGGGCAGATCCGTCGATTTGAGGCAGGTCGCGACGGATCTTCATGTTCGCTACATTCTTGAAGGTAGTATTCGGAGCGACCAACACCGTTTGCGTATTTCGGCGCAATTGATCGATGCAAATGACGGTGGCCACCTCTGGGCCGAACAATTTGACCGTACAGTCGATGATCTTTTCGATATCCAGGACGAGATCACCAAGGAGATCGTCACCGCGCTCCGCGTCAACCTGACCGACGGCGAGGAAGCGCTCATTTGGGCGCGCGGCACCAAGGATGTTGAAGCGTGGCAACTTTGCGGCCGTGCAGTCGAGTTGATACATCGTTTCAATTCGACCGACTATCTGGAAGCGCGGACCCTTGCCGAAAAGGCCGTGGCGATTGATCCGAATTATGCTTATGCCTGGGCGGCGATGGGATTTACCTATTGGTGGGACGGCCGTTTGGGTTTTTCGGGAGATTCAAAGGCCAAATTCCTGCGCGCGGATGAACTCGCGCGGCGGGCCATGGCCCTTGACGATACCATGTCATGGTCGATCGGCCTGAGCGCCATGGTATCAGCCCCCCTTGATCGCCACGACGAGGGGGTTTCGATCGCGCGTCGCGGCATTGAGTTCTATCCAGGCAACGCGGACGTCCGGGCATTTCTTGGCTATGCGCTGATGCATGCGGGCGGCAATATTGAGGCGGTGGATCACTATCGCGCGGCGATGTTACTTAACCCGCTGTTTCCAATCTGGTACCGCAGTGGCCTGGCGCGCTCATTGATGGAACTCGAACAATTCGAGGAATCCCTGATCCTGTCGGACGAGAACCTGAGCATCGAGCCAAACCACTTATTATCCTGGATGTCGAAGGCCTACATTTTCATTCGGATTGGACAACCGGCAAACGCGGCCGGAGCGGTCAAGGAAATGACCCGCATAGCCCCCAATTTTCGCGTCAAGCATATCCCCGGCTTGCTGGTGAGCAATGACGCGGCGATGACACAAAACATCATGAAAGGTTTGGAGAATGCGGGCCTGGAAGTTTCGTAACGGCCACTGAATTGCCCTTAAGATTGGGTGGATCAACATTGCGGCAAAACCATGTCTCGCCGGCATCGTCATTTTTCGAACAAATACTCAACCTCGGCCCAGGTGTCCGTGGGGAAGACCCACATCAATGTCAGCGGCGTGCTGCCGATATTCTCGATGCCATGCACATGGTTTTCGGGGATGTAGATAATCGAGTTCGGGCCGACGTGCTGTTTTTTGCCGTCGATCAGCAATTCACCTTGCCCTTCGCGGACCCAGTAAACTTCCTGCGGGGTGTGGTGATGGGGGGCCAGCACCGTGCCGGGCGGAAATTGCAGGATGCCCAGGCTGAAGCCATGGCTGGGCGTGCGGTCGGCATCGACCAATAATTTCCAGCGCACACCGTCGGTGCGGCCGGGTCGGCTTTCCCAGTCATAGTCGTCCAGGTGACGGATATGCGGTTCGTTTTTCACCGCCCGCCCGCGCGCCTTTTACAGGCGTTCCCAGCCGTTGGGGCCGTGGGCTTCCAGGGGGCGGAAGCGGGCCTTGTAGGCCATTTTGCGGCTTTCCTCGATCCAATAGCCCAGATAGACATGGGGCAGGCCCCGCCGCTTGGCCTCTTCGATATGCCACAGGATGATGTATTTGCCGGGGCTGTCGCCGGCCCTGTCGGGGTCGAAGAAACTGTAGACCAGGGAGAGGCCGTCCTCCAGCGGATCGGTCAGGCAGACGCCGTACAATTCCCCGTCTTCCGAGCGGAATTCGATCAATTCCGAGGGTACCGGCGTGTCCTGCACCATGGCCAGATAGTCATCGAAGTTCATGCCCGCCATGCCGCCGTCGCCGTGGCGGGAGCGCACATAGCGGTGAAACAGGGCGAAATGTTCGCCCCGCCCCTTGGCCGTCATGACCTGGGCCGTAATCCCGGCATTGCGCCGGGCGATGCGCTGCAGGCTGCGGCTGGAGGTGAATTCCGCCACCGGGACGCGGACGGCCCGGCAGGCCTGGCATTCGGGACAGTTGGGTTTGTAGGCGACGCCCTGGCTGCGGCGAAAACCGGCGCGGGAGAGTTGATCGTGCAGTTCCCGGGCGTCGCCGGCGGAGGCCAGATCCGTGAATACCATCTGCTCCACCCGGTCCGGCAAATAGGGGCACGCGGACGAGCGGGAAAGGAAAAAATAGGTCAAGGATTGCGGCGAAAAGGGTTTCATGGGGATGTTTTACATCAAATTTCTTTTACAAACCGTAATACCATGGCGCAAGCGCGGAAAAAGCAAGCCAAATCAGCACGATCAAGGGTGTGCCCCCGCGCAGATAATCCGCGAATTTATAGTGTCCTGGCCCCATGACCAACAGATTTGTCTGGTATCCCATGGGTGTGGCGAAGGAGCAGTTGGCGGCAAAGATAACCGCGTGAACAAAGGCCGTCGGCTCCACCCCAAGGGCCAGGGCGGTATTGATGGCGATGGGCGTGAACAGAACGGCGGTGGCGCTGTTGGACAACAAATTTGTCATAACCGCGACCAGGGCGAAGAGGGCGGACAACACCAGGGCCGGTCCCATACCCGCCATGGCCCCGATCATGTGCTGGGCCAGATAGGCGGCGCCGCCCGTCGCCTGCAAGGCGCTGCCCATGGCCAGGGCGGCGGCGACCAGGAAGGCGACCTGGCGGTCCACGGCGCGGGCTGCCTGGCGGACGTTCAGGCACCCCAGGGTGATCATGCCCAAGGCGCCGGCCAGGGCGGCAATGGCGATGGGCAGGACGCCGGTCGCGGCCACGGCGACCACGGCGGCGAAGACCGCAAGGGCCCGCTTGGCGTGATGGCGCGACGGCAGTTCCAGCACGGACCATTCGATCAGCAATACTTCACGGCTGAAGCGTAATTCGGTAACCCGGTCCCTGGGCCCCAGCACCAACAAAACATCGCCGGCTTCCAGCCGGATATCCTCCATGCGGCCGCGCATCATGCGGGAGCGGCGCTGTACGCCAAGGATGACGCAACCGGTATGATAATGAAAACCCACCAGCCGCAGATTGCGCCCGATGACACGGGAGGCGGGCGTGACCATGACTTCCGCCAGCATGCTGTCCGCGGGCGCGCCGTCGTCATCCTCTTCGCCGCCGGTTTCAACCAAATCCGGCGTGCGGGCCAGCGCTTCCGTCAACAGGGCCCGGGTCGCGGCGACGACCACGGTATCGCCGGGCCGCAGCAGGACGTCCTCGAACGGGGGCAGGTGGCTTTCCTCGCCCCGCTGGATCAGTCGGACCGTCATGCCCTTGAGATGAGGGATCATGCCGGCAACGGCGGACTGCCCCACCAGCGGGCTGCCCGGGCGCACCTCAATCTGGGCGATGAACTGTTTTCCCTCGCCGGCTATTTGACTGGCCATGGATTCCCGTACCGGCAGCAAGCGAGGCAGTATCCCGATGACATAGACCAGGCCGATCACGGCCAGCAGGGAACCGGGCACGGCGAAGTCAAAGAAGCCGATGGCCGGCTGCCCCATGCCCACCGCCGCGCCCGCCACCAACAAGTTCGTGGAGGAGCCGATCAATGTCACCATGCCGCCCAGAATGGCGGCGAAACTTAACGGCATCATCAGGCGCGAGGGCCCCCGGTTGAGGCGCTCGGCAATGGTCGCCATGACGGGGATAAAAATCACCACGATGGGCGTGTTGTTGATAAAGGCGCTCAGGGTAGCGATGGCGGTTAAGGTTACGGTCAGGGACAGGGCGGGACTGCGTTGAAAAAGCCGGGTCATCATCCGGATCGCCTCGTCCAGGGCGCCGGTGCGGATCAAACCCTGCCCGACCACCATCAAGGCCAGGACGGCGATCAAGGCGGGATCGGCAAATCCGGCCAGCAGGCGCCGGGCGTCCAGCATCCCGCCCGCATCATCACCCGGTATTTGCAACGGTGCGAAATGAAACAGCAACAACAATGCCGCCAGTAGCGCCAGGGATGTTTGTTCCAGGGGCAGGCGTTCGGAGGCATAGAGTATGATCGCGCATGCGATCAGCGCGAAGGTCGCCCACATTTGCCAGCTGGGTTCCAGTATCATCATGGGTCTATCATGGCGGGCAAAGCGGCAAATGTCCAAATCATGGGAGAACCCGATGCAACAGGTCAGCTTCGAAGATATTCGCAGGGCGCAAGCCCAGATGGCCGGGATCATCGTGCGGACACCATGCGCCAAATCCCAGACCCTGTCCCGGATCACCGGCGCGGAGGTTTATCTGAAGTTCGAGAATTTGCAATTCACCGGCTCCTTCAAGGATCGCGGCGCCCTGATCAAACTGCTGCAGCTGGATGCGGAGCAACGGGCCAGGGGCGTGATCGCCAACTCCGCCGGCAACCATGCCCAGGGCGTCGCCTATCATGCCCAGCGCCTGAACATCCCGGCGACCATCGTCATGCCGGTGGGTACGCCCAATGTGAAGGTTCGCCAAACCCGCGACCTGGGCGCCGAGGTTGTATTGGACGGCGGTAGCGTCGACGAGGCTGCCATCAGCGCGCGGCGGATTTGCGACGAGAGACAGCTGACCTACATCCATCCCTATGACGATGCCGCGATCGTTGCCGGCCAGGGCACCATCGCGGTGGAGATGTTGGAGGCGGCGCCCGGGATCGACACCCTGGTGATCCCCATCGGCGGCGGCGGTCTGATCGCGGGCAACGCCATCGCCGCGCGCGCCATCAATCCAGATATTGAAATCATTGGCGTTGAAAGCCAGCTCTACCCCTCCGCCTATCAGGCTCGTCACGGACTGGCCAATGACTGCGGCGGCCAGACCATCGCCGAAGGCATCGCCGTGGCGCACCCTGGCGGCCAAAATTTGCGGACGATCGATGAATTGGTCAGCGATATCCTGCTGCTATCGGAGGAGGATATCGAACGCGCCATCGATCTGCTGATCACCATTGAAAAAACCGTCACCGAGGGCGCGGGCGCGGCCGGTTTGGCGGCCCTGTTGGCCTATCCCGAGCGTTTTCGGGGCCGGGTCGTCGGGTTGATTCTGTGCGGCGGCAACATTGATACGCGAATGTTGTCATCAATTTTGATGCGCGGCTTGATCCGGGCGGGCGGGATCACCCGCATGCGGGTCGAAATCAGCGACCGGCCCGGCGCCCTGGCCAAGGTGGCGCAACTGGTCGGCGATGCGGGCGGCAACATTCTAGAGGTCCAGCATCAGCGTAATTTCCCCGGCGTGCCGGCTAAACTGGCGGAATTGGACCTGGTGCTGGAAACCCGCGACCGCGAACATATTCATGAAATTAGCGGAGTCTTAAGTTCGGCGGGGTACAAAGTGCGGGAATTAATCGATACCCCGGACGCCGGCTAGAGCGTGTCGCATTTAATTGGCCTCATATCCAGCGGCATTGAAGAAGTTTA
>JAPYPT010000380.1 GCA_029937535.1 Alphaproteobacteria bacterium | reverse complement strand
CCACGGCATCGCCCGCGACCAGGCCCCGGCCCAGCAACCCACGGGCACAGGCATTGGCCGCGTCGTCGATCTCGCGATGGCTGTAATGACGCGGGGCATCCCAATCAAGACAATCAATCAGCGCCAGATTGTCACCGCCCAAATCAGGATCAAACAGGGCGCCTAAATTATACGCAGTGATCATATCTGTTCATTGAATTTGTTGCTTGCGGGGCCGGAACTGTAGGGGCCTCCAGCCGTTCAAGTCAACGTTCAAGTCAGGGAGCCGGTCCGCCCCGTCAACGTGGACAATATAAAACCGCGAAGTGCTGCGTGCTCCGGGTCCTTGTCACGGGTCGACAGCCAATGCAGGCCGATGGTGAAGCTATCCGCCGCGAACGGCAGTTCGAACAGATCCAAGGGGAAATGGCGGGCCGCCCGCTCGGCCAATTGCCGGGGCAGGGTGACCACATGATCCGTCTCGGATACCAACAGGCAGGCGGAGAGGAAATGAGGCACCGAGCAGACGACGGTGCGCTGGTGTCCCAGTTTCCGCAAATTATTGTCTATCACGCCGCGGCGGCCGCCTCTGTCGGGCGACACCAGGACATGACCAAGGCAGAGGTATCGTTGCAAGGGAATGACGGCGGGGGCCTTGCTCTTCAAGCCACCGCTTGCGGGATGGCCCGCCCGCATGACGCAAACGAAATCAAGTTTGGCGATATCTCTGGAAACCAGGTTCTTGAGGTTTCGAACGGGCGCCTCCAAATGTGCGATGACGAAATCGACGCGCTCCAACTCCAGCGCATCCTGCAAAATATCGCTGCGGAACGGCCCCACCTCGACCGAGACGCCAGGCGCCGCCTTTGCCAGACCGCCAATCAGATGGGTAATAAACAGCGCCTCCTCCAAATCCGACATCACAAACGTGAAGTTGCGCTTCAAATCCGCCAGATCGATACCGGGCGCGGTACTTTCCGCCGCAACGGTCTGTAAATCGGCCAGGGCGCGTTCAATGACCGGCGCCATCTGGGTCGCGAATTTGGTTGGCAGCATGCCATTTTTTGAACGCACGAAAAGCTGATCGCCCAATTGGCCGCGCAACCGGGTCAAGGCGTTGGACGTGGCCGGCTGGGTCAGTCCAAGGCTGCTGGCGGCTTGCGAAACCGAACCATGGCGCATGATCGCCGCGAAAACCGCAAACAAATTGAGATCCATATGAAATTCATAAAATCAATAATGGGATATATCAATAATAAATTTCATCAATGTGACCTGAATATCTATCTTCATGAGTGCAAACAACGGCAACGAAAACAGAGGACGGCAATCATGTTTGGCATATTGATTCAATACGACTACGACGGCGACGAAGGACCATGGCTGGCGGCGGTGGAAGACTTCGTCACGGCCATTGACGGGGATGAGGAGCTGCGGGGCAAATTCAGCTACCGGGTGAATATCGCCGCCGATGGCGTGCGCCGGGTCCATGTGGGCCAATGGGACAGCGATGAAACCCTGTCGCACCTGCAGTCACAGGATTTTTTCAAACAATTCGCCGCCAAGGTCGGCGAATTCTCCGGTGGCGGACCCGACGCCAGCCGTATGCGACTGGCGGCCGAAACCACGGCCTAGGTGACGTCATGAACACCTTATTGTTGGTTTCCGGCGTGCTGGCCGCTTTCATGGTCGTCGGCCATAGCACCATGGGCGCCAAGCAATTTTTTCTGCCCATGCTCGCGGCGGACTTCGATCCGACGTCTAAGCGGATCATGGCATTCGTCTGGCATATGTCGACCGCCACCTTGGTTATCGCGGCGGCAACGTTGCTCTATGGCGGCCTGGGTTTTGTGGCGGAAGCGGCGCTTGGCCCTCTCGCTCTCTATGTGGCCATCCAATTTCTGGCCTATGGCGCGGTGCATTTGTTATTGGTTTCAACCTCGAAATTACCCGGCGCCGTCTACAAACAGTTTCAATGGTCGCTTTTTCTTGCCGTTGGCGGCACAGCACTGGCAGGTGTGCTAGCCTAACCTGGTTTTCGGTATGGAGGTCCAGGAGCGGCGGAAATGAAACTGCGCAAGACCATGACGATCAGGGAAGTCATCGAAACGGACGGCATGGGTAAAGCCTGCGACCCCATCGTCAGGGTTGTCGCCATGGCGGTGGTGGAAAACCCGTTTGCCGGCCGACACGAGGAGGATCTGTCGCCCTTGTTTGATATGGGCGGCCAACTTGGCCAGCGGCTGATGGAGACCGCCGTCGCCATGTTGGACGGCCCCCCGGTCAGCTATGGCAAGGCGGCCATTGTCGGCGTCGCGGGCGATCTGGAACACGGCGGCGCGATGATCCACCCGAAGCTGGGCAAACCCATGCGCGCGGCGGTGGGTGGGGGCGAGGCGCTGATCGCCTCGAACGCCAAGGTCGCGGCGGTGGGCGGGGCTATAGATTTACCCTTGGGGCATAAGGATCAGGCCTGGTCGTTTGACCATTTCGACACCATCACCGTGATGATTGGCGATGCGCCAAGGCCTGATGAAATCGTCCTGTGCATGGCCGTCGCCGACGGCGGCCGCCCGCTGCCAAGGGTCGGCAGCAAACCAATCACGGACTAATACTAAAGGTCGTCGCAACGAGGGAAATCATTCATGCCGGATGACTTGCTGCATGTGGTGCAATGGAAAAATGGCGAGAAGAGCTGGTCGCCATTTTCCAATCAAGAGATGGATAACCGGCAGACGAAAGTCCGGGCACATATGGCGGCGCAGGATATCGATGCCTGCCTTTTCACCTCATATCACAACATCTGTTATCTATCGGGGTTTCTGCATTGCTATTTTGGCCGCAAATACGCGCTGGTACTGGATGGCGGGCAAGCCACCACCGTGAGCGCGGCCATTGACGGCGGGCAACCGGGGCGCCGCAGTCATGGCGGAAATATCACGTATACGGATTGGCGGAAGGACAGTTACTTCAGCGCCCTGCGGCAGTTGCTGCCGAATATCGAACGCCTGGGTATTGAATTCGATCACGTCAGTCTGGAATTTCACCGCCAATTGCAGGATGCCTTCCCCGGCGTCGAATTCGTCGACATCAGCCAAGCCATCATGTGGCAACGCACCATCAAATCGGCGGAAGAACAGGAGCTAATCCGCACCGGCGCGCGGATTTGCGACGTCGGCGGGCACGCCTGTGTCGAGGCCGCCGCCGCAGGCGTCCCGGAGCATGAAATCGCCCTCGCCGCCACCGCCGCCATGACCCGCGAGATTGCCGTTAGCTTTCCCTTCGTTGAACTGATGGATACCTGGACCTGGTTTCAGTCCGGCATCAATACCGATGGCGCTCATAATCCGGTGACCAACCGGATTATTCAGGCTGGCGATATATTAAGCCTGAACTGTTTCCCGATGATTTTCGGTTACTACACGGCGCTGGAGCGCACCCTGTTTTGTGAGCGCGCCAGCCCGGAACATCTGCATTTGTGGGAGATTAATTGCCAGGTTCATCGCCGTGGTCTCGAATTGATCCGGCCCGGCGCCAAATGCAATGAGATCGCAGAGGAACTGAACGACCTTTACCGGAACCACGATCTGCTGAAATACCGCTCGTTCGGTTATGGCCATTCCTTCGGTGTGTTGAGCCATTACTACGGGCGCGAAGCCGGCGTGGAATTGCGGGAAGACGTAGAGACCGAACTGCGCCCGGGCATGGTGGTCTCCATGGAGCCGATGATCATGGTTCCCGAGGGCCAACCCGGCGCCGGCGGCTACCGGGAACATGATATCTTGATTGTCGGCAAGGACGGCGCGGAGAATATTACGGCATTTCCCTTCGGCCCAGAACATAACATCATCGCCCGCGACACCCTCTAGACCATTTTCGAAATTGAATGAATCAATTTTGACTTATGGGATTCCTTTT
>JAPYPT010000057.1 GCA_029937535.1 Alphaproteobacteria bacterium | reverse complement strand
GTTTGTCCTCGCGCAGATCAATGCCGTTTTCTTTCTTGAACTCGTCGGCCAGGTAGTTGACCACGACAAGGTCGAAATCCTCGCCGCCCAGGAAGGTATCGCCATTGGTGGCCTTGACCTCGAACACGCCGTCGCCGATTTCCAGCACGGAAATATCGAAGGTGCCGCCGCCCAGGTCATAGACCGCGATGGTCTTGCCGTCGGATTGCTTGTCCAGGCCATAGGCGAGCGCCGCCGCCGTGGGCTCGTTGATGATGCGCAGGACTTCCAGGCCGGCAATCTTGCCCGCATCCTTGGTCGCCTGACGCTGGGAATCGTTGAAATAGGCCGGTACGGTGATCACGGCCTGATCGACGGTCTCGCCCAAATAGGTTTCCGCCGTTTCCTTCATCTTTTGCAGAACGAAGGCGCTGATCTGGCTGGGCGCGTACTGCTCGCCCTTGACCGTCACCCAGGCATCGCCGTTGTCAGCCTTGGAAATCTCAAAGGGCACGGTTTTACGCATTTCCGTGACCGCCTTGCCATCGAAATTGCGGCCGATCAGGCGCTTGATGGCAAACAGAGTGCCATCGGGATTGGTCACCCCCTGACGCTTGGCCGGCTGTCCGACCAACATTTCCCCATCATCACCCTCGGTGAAGGCGACCATGGACGGTGTGGTACGCGTCCCTTCCGCGTTCTCGACGACCTTGCTGTCACCACCTTCCATCAATGCGACGCAGGAATTCGTGGTTCCCAGATCGATACCGATTACCTTACCCATTTTTCACTATCCTCCGTTGGCAGACCGATGGCGGCCCCTTGAGCACCGCCTGGATCCCCAGTTATCAATGAATCAAACGCGACGATGAATTGTTTCGCGTATGCCAGGTATATAGGTCCGACATAATCAGTGCGCAACCATGGAAATTGGGTAAACCCCCACGATTTTGCTCTAAAATCCAACAAATTCGCCGCAACATAAGGATATCGCCCGGCCTCGATCACCTATATTGGACCGATATGATTGTTTCAGCCTCCTATCGCACGGACATTCCGGCCTTCTATGCCGGCTGGTTCGCCCAGCGTTTGGCCCTGGGCCATGCCATGGTCGCCAACCCTTATGGCGGCGCGCCCTACCGCGTGGCCTTGCGGGGAGGGGGCGTTGACGGCTTCGTCTTTTGGAGCCGCAACATGGCGCCGTTCGCTGAAGTTCTGGCCAGCCTGGAAGCTCCCTTCATGGTGCAATACACCGTGACCGGCTACGCCAGGGCGTTGGAGCCGTCCGTGGCGCCGGCGGATCAGGCCATTGCGGCCATCTTGGCCCTGGCCGGGAAATACGGCCCCCGCGCCGTCGTCTGGCGCTATGACCCCATTTTGTTCACGGACCTGACCGATGCGGTTTTCCATCAACGGAACTTCGCGAACCTGGCCGGCGCCCTGGCTGGATCGGTGGACGAAGTTTGTATCTCGTTCGCACAGATCTACCGCAAAAGCCGCCGCAATCTCGATATCGCGGCCGACCGCCACGGCTTCACCTGGCGCGACCCCGAATGGGGCGAGAAAAACGCGCTGCTCAAGACTTTGCAAACCATCGCCGCCGATCACCGCATGAGCCTGACCGTCTGCAGCCAGTCGGAGTGTGAGGGCGCGCCGGCGCGCTGTATCGATGTCGATCGGCTCTCTGATCTGGCGGGCCATGACATCGCCGCCCGGCAAAGGGGCAACCGGCGGGGCTGTCTATGCGCCGAAAGCCGCGATATCGGCGCCTACGACACCTGCCCCCACGGCTGCGCCTATTGCTATGCGGTCCGTGACCGGGACAAGGCCCTGGCCAATTTTCGCCGCCACAACCCTGAAAATGAGCGTTTGGCTGTCTAGCGCCGGCGTTCGATGGCGTCCCAGATGGAGACGGAGAGGTTGGTGCCGTCGAAGCGGCCGCATTCCTGGATGCCGGTGGGCGAGGTGACGTTGATTTCCGTCAGATAGTCGCCGATGACGTCGATGCCGACGAAGATCAGGCCCTGATCGCGCAATGTGGGGCCGATGGCATCGCAGATTTCCTGATCCCGTTTGGTCAATGTGCTCTTCAGCGGCGTACCGCCCACATGCATGTTGGAGCGCGCTTCGCCTTCCGCCGGCACCCGGTTGATGGCGCCGACCGCTTCGCCATCGACCAGAATGATCCGCTTATCCCCAAGACGCACCGCCGGCAGGTAGCCTTGGGCGATGATCGGCTCCCGGGAGCGTTCGGTGAACATCTCGATCAGGGCCGACAAATTTTCGTCACCCGGCTGAATATGAAACACCCCCGCTCCGCCGTTGCCAAACAGCGGTTTGATGATGATGTCCTTGTGTTCGGCGCGAAATTCCTGGATTTCCTGGGCATGGGCGGTGATCAGGGTGGGCGGCATCAAGTCGGGGAAATGAGTGACGAACAGTTTTTCCGGCGCATTGCGGACCGCGGCCGGATCGTTCACCACCAGGGTTTTGGGGTGAATATGCTCCAAAATATGGGTGGCGGTGATGTAGGCCATATCGAAGGGCGGGTCCTGACGCATGAGGATCACGTCCATTTCAGCCAGGTCAAGCTCCTCCATCCGGCCCAAGGTGGCGTGGTTGCCAAGTTCGCGGCGCACTTCCAAGGGCCTGCCCCAGGCGACCACGCGGCCGGTCTTAAGGCTTAGATCCTGGACCAGGTAGTGGTAGAGGCGATGACCGCGGGCCTGGGCCTCTTCAGCCAGGGCGAAGGTGCTGTCGGCGTTGATATCGACGGGCTCTATGGCATCCATCTGGATGGCCACGGCCAAGTTCGCGGCGCTCATGGCGTCTTCTCCCGGTAATATTTCGCGGCGCGGTTTACGATGCGCGGTCTACGAGGCGCGCTTCGGGTCGTCCTTCAAAATGACGTGACTGACCACCTTGGTCACGCCGCGGATATTGCGGGCATGGCCGGTCGCGCGATCCAGCTCTGCTTGAGATTGCGCGATACCAAAGAGGTAGACCACGCCATTCAGTGTATCGACGGAGTAATTGATGGCCGAAATCTCTTTATCCCCCAGCAGCTTGACCTTTAACTGCGTGGTGATCCAGACATCCTTGGCATAGTCGCGCAGGGTGCTCTGGTCGTTGATTTCCAATTCGTTCAACACTTCGCGCACGCCCTTTACCTGCCAGGCCAGGCGCGCGACCTCAACGCGGTCATCGGGATTATCTACATTACCCGTCAACAACACCCGGCCCTCGACCACTTCCACATCGACCTTGAGGAACAATATCTCGGAACGTTTGAGGAGACGATGATTGACGTTCGCCAAAATCGTGGCGTCGTCCACCGCCTGGCCGAGCGAGCGTTCCTGCACCACGGCGACCCCGACCGTGGCGCCTGCCCCTACCACGGAGGTGGCGCAGCCATTCAAACCACCGGCCAGGCCGGCCAAGGCCGCGATCAGGAAAAATTTCCCAGCCCACGCATTCATCAAGACACCTCTTCCAATATTCAACCGCCGTAAGTTTGTATAACCCATCATGGCCGCCACGCGTCCATTATATGTCTTGGCGGCCGGCGGGGCAGTACCACAATGACATCAAAACGAATATCCAGATCATCGAACCCCGCATGCCGCGCGACAAACAGCTCCGTCGCGCGGGCAATGCGCCGTTGCTGGCGCGGGGTGACCGCCTCGAGAGCACCGCGCATGGTGCGCCGCCGCTTTACCTCGACCACCGCCAACAGCCGGCCCCGCCGGGCCACTATATCCAATTCACCGACACCTGCACGATAATCTCGGGTGAGAATGCGATAACCCTTCAAACGCAGCAATGCCACGGCCATCGTCTCGGCGCTGCGTCCGGCGCGATAGGCCCTTTGACGGGGCAGCAGAACCGATTCGCGCCACCACGCCATCACCGGGTCTGGTCTTTCTCCATGCCGCCACGCAGGCTTACCGCTCGATTATAAAGATCCCGGCGGGGCAGCCCCGTGCGTTCGGCCAGGGCGGCGGCGGCATCCTTGACGCTACCGTGCTCCAGGGCCGCCAAAATCAGGGCATCGATTTCCGCCTGGTCCAAGACCTCCCCCCTCTCCGCCGTGCCAGGTCCAACCAGCACGACTATTTCACCCTTGGGCGGTCCGGCGGATTTGTAATGCGCGGCCAGTTCATCAAGGTTGCCGTGGCGGACCTCCTCGAATTTTTTTGTCAGCTCCCGCAGAACCGCACTGGGACGCGGACCCAATACCGCCGCCATGTCGGACAGGGACGCGGCCAGGCGCGGGGCCGCCTCAAAAAATACCAAGGTCGCCGGCAGGGCGGTGAATTCGCCCAGGGCCCGGCGCCGGGCCGCGCTTTTTCCCGGCAGAAAACCGGTAAAGAGAAACCTGTCGGTGGGTAGACCGGCGCTGGCCAAGGCCGCCATGGGGGCGGATGCGCCCGGCAACGCGGTCACGGCAATGCCGGCCTCGCGTGCCGCCCTGACCAAACGATATCCGGGGTCTGAAATCAACGGCGTGCCCGCATCGCTGACCAAGGCCACAATTTCGCCCTTGTTCAGGCGCTCCATAAGTCCCGGCCGGACGCGGGTGGCGTTGTGGTCGTGATATGCCAAGGTCGGACGATCTATATTATGAATGCGCAACAATTTACGCGTAACCCTGGTATCCTCGCAGGCAATTATGTCGGCCAGGGCCAGCAGGTCCAAGGCCCGCAAGGTAATGTCACGGGCGTTACCGATCGGCGTGGCGACAACGTAGAGACCGGGCACAAAGGTTTGGCGGGCGGCTTTACCACCTTGGCCTTGGGCACTAGATTGGAGCGCATCGGGATCATCGACGGCGGCATTCGATGCCCGCAGGGATTCTAGAGAGGACGAAGCGCTTGCACCCTTCGCAGATCCAACCGCGGATCCAACTTTGGTCTTTCCGCCCGCGCCGCGTTTTGGTCGCATGCCTGTTGATCCCATTTGCCCTGCTGGCGGGCACCATGCTCGTGGGTTGCGCCCCCTCGCCACTGCCCCGCTCGGCCAGTGTGCCAGTTGTGACCCCCAAGGCAGAAGTAAAAAAAGCCCAACCGGTACAACAATCCCGCCCCAAACCGCCGCCGGCGCCCGTCGTGCGCGCCGTGCCCGCCCCCCAGGGCGTGATCGTCGAAAGCGCCCCGACCCTGCGGCCCCCATCCGGTATTGAAGGTCAGCCGACCCGTGTTGGCTTGCTGCTGCCCCTGACGGGGGCCCATGGCGCCAATCAACTTGGCCGCGCCATGCTGAACGCCGCCATGCTGGCGTTGTTCGATATAGGCGGCAAGCGCTTGTTGTTGATGCCCCGGGACACCGGCGGCACGCCCGAGGGCGCCAAGGCGGCTGCCGTACAATTGGTTGGCGAGGGCGCGGAGATTATCCTCGGCCCGCTGTTCAATACCTCCGTACAGGCAGCGTCGGTTATCACCCGTGCCCGCGGCCTGCCCGTGATCGCCTTTTCGTCGGACCGGCGGGTGGCGGGCAATGGCGTCTATTTGTTGAGTTTCACGCCCAGCCAGGAAGTCGATGCGGTGATCGGATTTGCCGTTGCGCGCGGTTTGCGGCGATTCGCGGTTCTGGCCCCGGATGATCTCTATGGCATGGCGGTACTGACGGCGGCGCGCGAGGCCGTGCTTCGCCATGGCGCCGAGTTGGTCCGCTCCGAGTTCTATTCCCCCACCGGCGAAGGTCTGGACAAACCGGTCAAGCGGCTGGCCAATTATCACGCCCGCCGGCAGGCATTGCTGAGCCGCCGCCGGAACCTGCGCAAGGATGGGGATGAAACCTCGAACCGCATGCTGAATGCCCTGCAAAACCACGATACGCTGGGCCAATTGGACTACGATGCCGTCCTGCTGCCCGAGGGCGGCGAATTATTGAAATCCCTCGCCCCGTTGCTGCCCTACTATGATATCGACACGGCGGAAATCCGCCTGCTGGGCACCGGCCGTTGGGACGACGCCAAGGTCCGCTTGGAGCCGGCGCTGCTGGGCGGTTGGTTCGCAGGCGCCGACAGAACGGCGGCGGCCGATTTCCGCGACCGCTATAAAGCCACCTTTGGTCAGGTGCCGCCGCGCCTGGCCTCGCTGGCCCATGACGCCATGGCCCTGGCGGCGGTCCTGGCCCAGGAACCGGGCGGACCCGATTTCTCCGCCCGCGCCATCACCGACCCGGACGGTTTTGTCGGCAGCGACGGCATCTTCCGCTTTGGCCCCGACGGGGTCGCGGAGCGCGGCATGGCGATCCTGGAAGTGGAACGCAGTGGCTTCCGTGTCCGCCGCAGGGCGCCGACCACGTTCGAGGCCCTGACCAACTGACATGACGGGCACGGCTTTTGATGCCTATCTGATTGTGGATTGGAGCGCCAATGCGACGCCGAAGCGCGGCGCGGACAGCATTTGGTATTGTCTGGTGGCGCGGACCGGGCGCGGCTTGCGGCGGCGGATTCTTGCCAATCCGGCGACCCGCTGGCAGGCGCATGACGAAATTGCCGCCATTTTGAAGGATCAGGCGGCACGGGGCCGGCGCGTCCTCGCCGGATTTGACTTTCCCAACGGTTATCCCGCCGGCTTCGCCCGCGCGGCGGGATTTAAGGGTCGGCCGTGGCGGGCCGTTTGGGATGGCTTGGACGGCATGATCGAGGACCGGGCCGATAACGGCAACAATCGTTTCGAGGTTGCGGCCGAATTAAACCGGCGCATATCGGGCGGGCCATTTCCATTTTGGGGCTGCCCCGTGGGCCGGCAAACCGACACCTTGTCCATGCGTAAAACCCGCCCCTATGACGAGACGTTGCCGGAACGGCGCCATTGCGAAACTTTTCTACCGCGCAGCCAGCCGTGTTGGAAACTGTACACGACCGGCTCCGTGGGCAGTCAGGCGCTGATGGGTATTCCCGTCCTCAAGGACCTGCGCGACGACCCCGAATTGGCGCCCCACACCGTGGTCTGGCCCTTCGAGACCGGCTTTGGCCCGCCGGAGCCCGCCGGGCAATGGCGTATTGTCCTGGCGGAGGTTTATCCCTCAATCCTGGCCATCAAAGCCGGGGCGGGGCAGATCAAGGACGCCGTGCAGGTGGAAACCATTGCCCGCCATCTGGCCCGGCGTGACGAAAGCGGCTCATTAGCGCGTGATTTGAGCGGCCCGGACAGCTTGGACGGCGCGGCCCGAAAACGGGTCGAAACCGAGGAAGGCTGGATCCTGGGGGCCGGAACTTTTGCCTGAGGGCCAGGACCCAGCCCGCCGGCAGGCCCTTGGCACGGTGCTGGCGGCGGCGGGAATGACGAAATTTTGGCAAACTCCGGCGCTCAAAATCGTTTTTCAGCAGCCTGCTAGCGCCCGTCGGCGGCGCGGCGGTCGGCTAGTTCGGCCATGACGCGGTGCTGATCATCGGCGCTCATGACCTGCCAATGGGCGATCTCGGTAACGGTGCGATAGCAGCCTAGGCAAAGCTTTGTTTCCGTGTGCAGAATGCAAACACCGGCGCAAGGAGACACCAAACGCCTATTTTCCTTACCCGGTTCCCTAGGCACAATAACCGCTGACCCCATATTTCTCATGCTTCCCCAATGGTGACAATCTACAGGGCAACGACTAGGTCATGCAATTGCTCTTGAAGGTTCGGGGCTGAACGACTATTTAACGTGCCGAAATCAGCCAAATACGAAATGCTACAAACAGGCGAAAGAGGCAAAACGTCTATGGATTGGATGATCGAGGTCGAGGGCCTGGTAAAAACGTTCGGCCACCTGACCGCCGTGGATGGCGTCAGCTTCAATGTACCCAAGGGCGAAGTGCTGGGATTTCTTGGTCCCAACGGCGCCGGCAAGTCCACGACCATGAAAATGATCACGGGCTTCATGGCGCCCACGGCGGGCACGGTCCGGGTGGCGGGCCACGACGTGGACCAACAGCCCATCGCCGCCAAGGCGCAGATCGGCTATTTGCCGGAGGGCGCACCGGCCTACCCGGACATGACACCCCTCAGCTTTCTCAACTTTATCGCCGATGTACGCGGTCTGGATAGCGCGACACGGCGACGACGGTTGGACTACGTCATTGCCAATGTACATCTGGAGGCGGTTCTGGAACAATCCATCGACACCCTGTCCAAGGGCTTCAAACGCCGGGTCGGCTTGGCCCAGGCGATCTTGCATGATCCACCCGTGTTGATCCTGGACGAGCCCACGGACGGCCTGGATCCGAACCAGAAACATGAGGTTCGCGGCCTGATTTCCGATATGGCGGCGGAGAAAGCCATCATAATTTCAACCCATATTCTGGAAGAGGTCGACGCGGTTTGCAGCCGGGCCATGATTATCGCCGAGGGCCGCATAGTCGCCGACGGCACGCCGGAAGAACTGGAACAACAATCCCCCTTCCATAATGCGGTGCTGATCGACAGCCGCGACGAAGGCCTGGCCGAGGCCTTGGAGGCCATGGAGACTGTATCCCTGGTGGAAGAGTTGCAGGGGGGTAGGTTCCGGGCATACCCCACGGCCGGTCAAACAATCGTGGCTGAAATTGCCGAACTGATCCGCCAGCAGGGATGGTCCACCTCGCGCCTGTCCGTGGAGCCGCCCCGCCTTGATGAAGTATTCCGCAACTTCACCAAGACAAAGGCTGGGAGCGGCGGCAAACCCGGCGCCAAAAACGATGCCAAAAATAACGCTGGGGAGGCGGCATGATGGCGACCACCTGGGCCGTATTCCGGCGCGAGCTGAAGGGTTATTTCAATACCCCGTTGGCATATATCTTCATTGTCATCTTCTTGTTTTTGACGGGCATTTTCACGTTTTACATCGGCAGCTTCTTTATCCGCGGGCAGGCGGACTTGAAGCCGTTTTTCAATTTCCACCCCTGGCTTTATCTGTTCCTGGTGCCGGCCATCTCCATGCGTCTGTGGGCCGAGGAACGCAAGTCCGGCGCCATCGAATTATTGCTGACCCTGCCACTATCGTTATGGTCCACCGTGCTGGGAAAATTCCTGGCCGCCTGGGTCTTTGTGATCATCGCCCTGGCCCTGACCTTTCCCATGTGGTTGACCGTCAGCTATCTCGGCCAACCCGACCATGGCGTGATCATCGCCTCCTATTTGGGCAGTGTCTTGATGGCGGGGGGTTATCTGGCCATCGGCGCCTGTATTTCGGCGGCAACCAAGAACCAGGTGATCGCCTTTGTCATTTCCGTGGTCGTGTGTTTTCTCTTCACGGTCTCGGGCGCCCCCATCGTGCTGGACTTTTTCGCGGCCTGGGCGCCGCAGGCTTTGCTGGACGCGGTCGCCTCGTTCAGCTTCCTGACCCATTTCAATGCGATCCAGAACGGCGTCATCGATCTCCGCGATCTAATCTATTTCGTCTCGCTGATCGGGCTTTGGCTATTTGCCAACCTGCTGGTCATCGATTTGCAGAAATCCAGCTAAGGGGGATGCAGGCATGAACCGTTCAACCACCGCCGTGCTGGCCCTGATCCTGGCCGGCATTCTGTTTCTTTCGATCAACGTCTTTTCCGCCAACACCTTCCGCTCGGCCCGTCTGGATATGACCCAGCAGGGCCTCTATACGTTGAGCGCCGGCTCCACCCGGATCCTGGCGGAAATTCCGGAACCGATCCGATTGCGTTTCTATTTTTCGGAAAAGCTGGCCATCCAGTTGCCCAACATCAAATCCTATGGCTTGCGGATCCGAGAGTTGCTGGAGGAATACGTCAATCGTTCCAACGGCAAGATCCGCCTTGAAATCATCGATCCCGAACCCTTCACCCAGGCCGAGGATGACGCCGTCCGCCTGGGCCTGCAAGCCGCCCCCTTGGCCACTGGGGACAATCTGTATTTTGGCTTGGTCGCCACCAATACCATCGATGATCGCCAGGTCGTGCCGTTCTTCGCCCGGGAGAAGGAGGCTTTTCTGGAGTACGATCTGACCCGCATGATCTTCAACCTGAGCGACCCGAAGAAACCGGTTGTCGGGTTGATCACGGGTCTGGATATGAATGCGGATGCCTCGCCCATGTTGCGGTTTAGCGGCGGTCCTCAGCCCTGGGCCATTGTCGCCGCCATCCGCGAAATCTTCAAACTTAGGACGCTGGCGCCGAACCAGGGCGTTATTCCAGAGGACGTGGATGTCCTGTTGATCGCCCATCCCCTGGGTTTGAATGATCAGGCGCTTTACGCCATTGATCAATTCGTCATGGCGGGCGGCCGCGCCCTGGTGTTTGTCGACCCTCATTCCGAAGTCATGGCCCGGTCCCAGCGGCGCGGTCAGCCGGGCGCCGAGCTGGCAACCTCAACCCTGGATAAACTGTTGAAGGCCTGGGGCGTTTCGGTGGCCACGGATCACGTCATCGCCGATTACGCGGCCGCCCAGCAGGTCAACGCCGGCCAAGGCGCCAGCCAGCGGATCGTGCGCTATCTGGTCTGGCTGCAACTCGCCGGCCGGAACTTGAACCCCGATGATGTGGTTACCGCCGACCTTGGCCCCCTGATATTGGCCAATGCGGGCACCGTCAGGGCTGTGCCCGAGACTGGCATGACGGTCACGCCGTTGATATCGACGGGCACCCAGGCCATGCGGATTGAAACCGATTTGATCCGCTTTGGCCCCGCCCCCGACCGCCTGCTTGAAATCTTCAAGGCCGATGGCGAACGTCATATGATCGCCGCGCGCCTGACCGGGACGGCCACGTCCGCCTTCCCCGACGGCCCGCCAAAAGGCGACAAACCAAGCGAAAAAAAGCCCCCTGGCAAAGCCACGCCGCATTTGGCGAGAAGCAGCAAGGAAATCGGCGTCATCGTGGTCGCCGACACGGATCTGCTGCACGATCAGTTCTGGCTCAGAAAACAGAACATGATGGGCCAGGACGTGATCATACCCATTTCAGCCAACGCCGACCTGGTCATCAACGCCCTGGATAATCTGGCGGGGTCTTCCGACCTGATCGGTCTGCGCAGCCGGGGAAAATCGGATCGGCCGTTCGCCGTGGTCGAAGCCATGCGCCTGTCGGCGGAGCAGAAGTTCCTGGCCGAGGAACGCAAATTGAAAGAGGCCCTGGAGAAGAGCAAGGGGCGCATCGCCGAGCTTGAATCCCGGGCCCAGGCCACCGCCGGCAGCTTGTTGTCGCCGCAACAGCAGGCTGATATCAGGTCTATCCGGACCCAGGTCCTGAAGACCCGGAAGCAGTTGCGCGACGTACAGCACAATCTGAACCGGGATATTGACGGCCTGGAGGCCAAGTTGAAATTTGCCAATGTGGGCCTTATGCCCCTGGCCGTTTCCGTCATCGCCGCCCTCGTGGCGCTGTTCAGGTTGCGGCGGCGGCGTCTGCGCGCGGCCGGGATCTAGGGGGACCAAGCCATGAAAACAAAACCCTTTGCCATCCTTGCCATTTTCACCGCGCTGGCGGTCGGCGGCGCCATTTGGTCGATCCAGGAACGCGGGCGCGCCACCGCATCCCTGGCGCCGCCCGGCGGGCTGTTCCCGGATTTGATCTCTCGGGTCAACGATATTGCCCGGATCGATGTACAGACGCCGAAACTGGCGTTTACCATCGAACGTGGGAAATCGGGCGATACCTGGGGGGTCAAGGAACGGGGCGGCTACCCGGTGAAGTTTGAAACCGTGAAGCAGGCTGTCGTCGGCATCGCCGCGATGCGTTTGCTGGAGGCCAAGACCGCCAAGCCGGATCTGCATGCCCGGCTGTTCCTGAAATCACCCAAGGATGGCGGCCGGGGCACCACCATGGCCCTTGCCGACGGCGCGGACAAAACCATCGCCGCGATTGTCGTGGGCAAGACCAAATCATCGCCGACCAAGACCGAGGATGGCGTCTACTATGTCCGCCGTCTCGATCAGGTGCAAAGTTATCTGGCCTCGGGCCGGGTTGAAGTTTGGGAAACCATCGATCGCTGGCTGGACGATGCCATGCCGATCATCGCCCGCAAACGGGTGCGCGCCGTTACCACGACCCAGCCGAACGGCGACCGCGCGGGCGTGGTCCGCACCGATCCAGACAGCCGCGATTTTAAGATCGCTGATATTCCGCCCGGCATGAAAGCCGTACACGATACCGCCGGCAATGCCCTGGGATCCGCCCTGGGTTTTCTGGATTTCAAGGATGTGCGTGCGGCCGGCAAGGTGGATTTCGCGGGTGCCAATCTGGCCAGTTTCAAGACCTTTGACGGGGTCACCTTGCACCTGTCGGTGATCAAGAAAAAAGACGGCCATTGGATGGTGATATCGGCCGCATACGATGCCGCCGACGTCAAGTTGGACGGCGTGACGGACGAGCAGAAAAAAGCCATGAAAAGTACCGATGACGCCCGGCGGGAGGTGGCGGACATTAACCGGCGCTTTGGCCCCTGGGCCTACCAGGTGCCCGATTACAAGGCCAAGGATTTCCTGACCGGGCCCGACGACCTGCTGGTCAAGGACGACAAGACATCCAACTAAGTGCTGCCGATTAAGTGTTTTTGATTAAGCGCTTCAAATAATTGCTTCTAATTTAGGGACTTTCGATATGAGCGAGGAAACACTCTCCTTCCAGACCGAGGTGGCGCAGCTTTTGCGCCTGATGGTCAATTCGGTTTATTCCGACAAGGAAGTTTTTCTGCGGGAATTGATTTCCAACGCCTCGGATGCCTGCGACAAGGCCCGCTATC
Organism: Alphaproteobacteria bacterium; assembly: GCA_029937535.1. Taxonomy (GTDB): domain Bacteria; phylum Pseudomonadota; class Alphaproteobacteria. Next base: position 10,628 of record JAPYPT010000057.1, on the reverse strand, counting down.
TGGCCATTACCGAGCCGGAAATTCTGGGCGACGACCCTGATTTCAAGGTCCGTATCAAGGTGGATAAAGAGGCCCGTACCCTGTCCCTGTCCGACAACGGCGTCGGCATGAACCGGGATGGCTTGATCTCCGACCTGGGCACCATCGCCCGCTCCGGCACCACCGCCTTCATGGAGAATATGAGCGGCGACAGCGCCAAGGATATGCAGATGATCGGCCAGTTCGGCGTCGGCTTCTATTCCCTGTTCATGGTCGCGGACAAGGTCGAGGTCACATCCCGGCAGGCCGGCGAGGACGAAACGTGGATCTGGACTTCGGACGGCCTGGGTGAATTCACCATCGATGAAGCCGAGACCGCGGGCCGGGGCACCACGGTTCTGATCCACCTGAAGGAAGGCGAGGATGAATGGCTGGAAGAGCATCGTCTGCAGGCTGTGTTGAAGAAGTATTCCGACCACATCGCCCTGCCGATCACGCTGGCCATTGACGACGGCGAGGAGACGGCGGCGAATGAAGCCTCCGCCATCTGGAGCCGGCCGAAAAGCGAAATTACCGACGAACAATATGCCGAATTCTACCACCATGTGGGCCACGCCATGGACGACCCCTGGCTGACCCTGCATTACAAGGCCGAGGGTAAGATTGAATATACCAGCCTGCTGTTCGTGCCCACGCGGCAACCCCTCGATCTGTTCGATCCCGCCCGCCGCCATGCGGTGAAACTCTACGTCCGGCGGATCTTCATCACGGACGAGGCGGAAGGCCTGATCCCCTCATACCTGCGCTTCCTGCGCGGCATCGTGGACAGCGAGGATCTGCCCCTGAACATCAGCCGGGAGATGTTGCAGAACAGCCCCCTGATGCGCCATATGAACCAGGCTGTAACCCGCCGGGTGCTGACGGAATTGAGCAAAAAGGCGGACAAACAGCCTGAAGAATATGCTGAATTCTGGGAAAATTTTGGCTCCGTATTGAAGGAAGGCCTGTACGAGGATCATGAGCGGCGGGATGAATTGCTGGAACTGGTGCGCTTCCGCTCCACCGCCGGCAGCGAGCTGGTCAGCCTGAAGGACTATGTGGGCCGCATGAAAGAGGGGCAGGAGGCGGTCTATTACATCACCGGCGATGATCTGCAGACCCTGGAAACCAGCCCGCAGCTGGAAGGCTTCCGCGCCCGCGGGGTCGAGGTTTTGCTGCTGTCCGACCCGGTGGATGATTTCTGGCTGTCCTCCGTTTTCGAATACGATGGCCATGCCCTGACCTCGACCACCCGTGGCGCCACGGACCTCTCGAACCTTGGCGAGGAGCCCAAGGCGGACGATGGGCCGGAGGCCGAACCAGCCGGCGAAACCGAAATCGCCACCCTGATCGCCCTGGTCAAACAGACCTTGGGCGACGCGATCAAGGATGTGCGCACCACGGACCGCCTGACCGAAAGCGCCGTCTGTCTGGTCGCCGATGACGGCGATATGGATATGCGTCTGGAACGAATGTTGAAGGCGCATAAACAGTTGAGCACGGATTCAGTCCGGATCCTGGAGATCAACCCCAAGCACGCCTTGATCAAGAACATGGCGGGCGCGGCCACCAAGGGCGGCGCGGCGGATGATCTGGCCGATCTGGCGCATCTGTTGCTGGATCAGGCCCGTATTATCGAGGGCGAGGCCCTGCCCGACCCCGCCGCCTTCTCCCGCCGCATGGCCACCGTCATGGCCAAGGCCACCCAGTAAAAACCGTTCCCCCCAAGGGCAACCTTGACAGCCTCGGATACCGGCGCAAAATGGCCGATCGCCTCTTGGGCGGGGCAATGTTTCGGCGGCGGCGGCATTTAATACGGTGACGTAATACTTATATCACTAAAATTTTTGGTTTTTCGGGCAAAATTGTGGATTGATGTAAGTATTACGTCACCGCATTAAATACCGAATGCGTATTTTTTGGGAGAGACGAGATGGGTAAACTGACGCAAAGCTATAATCACGGGGCCAGTTCGGTGCCCTTGATCGGCGAAACCATTGGCGCCTATTTCGATGGCGCCGTGGCGCGCTGGGGCGGGCGTGATGCCCTCATCGTCCGTCACCAGAACGTCCGCTGGACCTATGACCAATTGAAGGTTGAGGTGGACGCCTTCGCCGCCGGCCTGCTGGCCCTGGGGCTGGAGCCGGGACAACGCATTGGCATCTGGTCGCAGAACAATTCCGAGTGGGCGGTAACCCAGTTCGCCACCGCCAAGGCGGGCCTGATCCTGGTCAACATCAACCCGGCCTACCGGCTCTCGGAGCTGGAATATGCCCTGAACAAGGTGCAGTGCACGGCCCTGGTGATCTCGCCCAGTTTCAAAACCTCCGACTATGTGGGAATGGTCCGCACCCTGGCGTCTGAAATCGATGCTGCCGAGCCGGGGCAGCTACGGTCGGAAAAATTGCCCGACCTGCGCATCGTTATCCGCATGGGCGACGAGGCCACCCCGGGGATGTACAATTTCAAGGACATCGCCGGTTTGGCCGGCGATGGCGAACATGAACGCCTCGGCCTCCTGGCCGGTGAATTGCAATTCGATGACGCCATCAACATTCAGTTCACCTCCGGCACCACCGGCTTCCCCAAGGGCGCCACCCTGACCCACCACAACATTCTCAACAACGGCTATTTCGTGGGCGAGGGCATCGCCATGACGGAAGCCGACCGCCTGGCCATTCCGGTGCCATTGTATCATTGCTTCGGCATGGTCATGGGTAATCTGGCCTGCCTGACCCACGGCGCGGCAATGGTCTATCCCGGCGAGGGTTTCGACCCGACGGAGGTCCTGCAAGCGGTGCAGGACGAAGGCTGCACCGCGCTTTACGGCGTGCCCACCATGTTCATCGCCGCCCTGGACCATGCCGCCTTCGACAGCTTTGACCTCTCAACCCTGCGCACCGGCATCATGGCCGGCTCTCCCTGTCCCATCGAGGTGATGAAACAGGTGATCGACAAAATGAACATGTCGGAGGTCACCATTGCCTATGGCATGACGGAAACCTCCCCCGTCAGCTTCCACACGGCGGTGGATGATAAATTGGAACGCAAGGTGGGCACCGTGGGCCGCTCCATCCCCCACGTGGAAAGCAAGATCATCGATGGCGAAGGCCGCATCGTGGCGCCCGGCGAGACCGGAGAGATCCTCACACGGGGCTATAACGTCATGCTGGGCTATTGGGGTGACGGCGAGCGCACGGCGGAGGCCATCGACGCGGCCGGCTGGATGCACACCGGCGATCTGGGCACCATGGACGAAGATGGCTATGGCAACGTGGTCGGGCGCATCAAGGACATGGTGATCCGGGGCGGCGAGAACGTCTACCCCCGTGAGATCGAGGAATACCTATACCGCCACGACAAGATCCAGGATGTCCAGGTGGTCGGCGTGCCCGACGTCAGGTTTGGCGAGGAACTCTGCGCCTGGATTGTCCTGCGCGAGGGCGAAACGGCGGATGAGGCGGAGATCAAGGAATTCTGCAAGGGCCAGATCGCCCACTACAAAGTGCCCCGCTACATCAAATTCGTCGATGAATTCCCCATGACCGTCACCGGCAAGGTGCAGAAATTCGTCATGCGGGAGCAAATGATCGAAGAGCTGAACCTTGTGGAAACCAAGACGGCCTAGCTGATGGCCCGACGCCTGATAATCAGGGTTCGTTCATTGTGCCGAAAGCATGGTCAGGGACACCCTTGATCGCATTTTGTTGCGTCACAAACCGATGCCGGCTTGGTTTCGCCCATCGAGAATCCGGCGCACCCGGCGGGCCAGCTCGTGGGGGCGAAATGGTTTGCTGATGAGGGCCATGTCTTCGTCAAGTTGGTTGCGGCTATTGAGAACTTCACGGCTGTAGCCGGACGAATACAGCACGCCGGCCGTGGGGTATCGTTTTTGGAAAGCCTTGGCGACGTCGCGCCCGCTCATTTCCAATGGCAAGATTACATCCGTCAACAGCAGGTCGATCATGTCGTGAGCCCCCATGATCTCAAGCGCCGCCGGTCCGTGCCCGGCTTGCAGGACGGTATAGCCCTGCCGCTCGAGTGCCTTCACAAGATAGGCCAGCACATCCTTTTCATCCTCGACCACAAGGATGGTTTCGCTGCCCCGGGGCCGGTCACCTTGGGTCTCCCTGGCGATGGATTCAGCATCTGTCGTCTCCCAGGACCTCGGCAGATAGATCCTCACCGTCGTGCCCGCCCATTCCTTACTTTCGATTGAAACTTGGCCGCCCGACTGCCGGGCAAAACCAAATACCATGCTCAAGCCTAGGCCACTGCCCGCGCCGATATCCTTGGTCGTGAAGAACGGCTCGAAAGCCCGCTCCCGCACCTCCGCCGGCATCCCCGAGCCGGTATCACTGACAGCGACCATCACGTAGTCACCGGGCGTCAAATCCTCGAAGTCAGCGGCACCATCCTCTTCCAGATGGCGGTTGGCCGATTCAATTGTCAGCCGCCCGCCATCGGGCATGGCGTCGCGGGCATTGATGGCAAGGTTCAAAAGTGCGTTCTCAAGTTGTCCGACGTCAACCATGGTCAGCCAAGCATCAGCCGCCAACTTCAACTCGATGGCAATGTTCTCACCGATCGTGCGTTTTGCCAGCTGTTCGAAATTTTGCAATATTTCGTTTATGTGCGTCAATTTGGCATTCAACGGTTGTTGCCGCGAAAATGCCAACAAGCGGTGGGTCAGTTCCGCACCCCTGAGCGCCGCCCTAAGGGCCGTGGCGATGCTCTCCTTGCTGGCCTCGCTGTCGACGGCGCCGTCCTCAATCAAATCCAGATTGCCTATGATCGCCGCCAAGATATTGTTGAAGTCGTGCGATACGCCGCCAGTTAGCTGTCCAACTGTTTCCATCTTCTGTGATTGCCGCAGCAATTCATCCCGCTCTTTACGTTCAGTAATGTCGCGCAAAGCCGCCGTGTACATAGTCTCGCCGGCTTGCTGAAAGCGGGAAACGGAGGCTTCCGCGGAGAAAACACTACCGTCCTTACGTTGGCCCATAATTTCGCCGCGCTCAACAGCTGTCTGCATCGCCGCCCCGCCGGCAGCCCAGTCCCGCACTTTTTGGGCATGACCCGCCCGGTGTATTTCCGGCATGAGAATTTCAACGCTTTTGCCCAACACCTCTTCTGGCCGATAGCCAAAGGTATTCGCGGCGCCCTCGCTGAACAATTGAATGCGGTGCTCGCCATCCATCATGACGAAAGCTTCGGGCACTTGGTTAAGCATGGTTTCAAAGCGGGCCCGATGGGCGTCGAGCTGTTCGTCGGCACGGTATCGTTCATCAATGCGGCCACGTACCTGACGAGCGCCGAAACCAATTCCGGCCATGCCCAAGGCCCAAATCAAGCCATGTGTAAGGGCCAATCTGACAATACCTTCGTGCTTCGCGGCAATATAGGGTTCCAGCGGCACCGAAACGCTAACGCCGCCGCGAAAATCGCCGAGTTTAAAGCCCAGATGGCCATGGCATTTCCCGCAGCCCGGTTTCATGTACATGGGCCGCATCATGCGATGGTATGTATTGCCATCAATTTCAGTGTCGGCAGTGACCTCATCCGCGCCGGCCTTGAGCTTCAATAGAGCTTGTTTCTGCCAAGCGTCGGGGGCGTTGCCCGGGCGCAGAACAATAAGACCCGTGATGCTGCCGCGCACGCCGTAAAGTTCGGCATGGTCCTCCATCAACTGGCGCACCATGTAGGCCGGATTCAACAAAGTCAGTTTCCGCCCTGACGGGGTTTCGATGTCCCGCTCGGGCACATGAGAGAGATAAGGGCTGGGTGGCGTTTCCTCCGTGACCGGCACATAGACCCCACCGTGTTTCGTGCCCCAAAGACGGAATCTCTGGTCCTTGTTGATATTCGCCACGGCCTCCTTGTGGGCCAGGGCGGCGAATTGTTCGTCAATCAAATAGGAATCCCAAGCCAAGGACCCAGCAATCACCCCGGTCCAAACCAAAACAGCGACCGTGACATAGCGCCAAAGCAACCTAAGAAAGCCGGGTTGGTGATGATCTTTATTGACTTTGTTGATTGTCATCGAACATGCCAATTTGGCTGAAGTCTCGCATGATAAAGAGCGAATTGTCGAGCGTTTGAACCATCACTTTGCGGCATCAAACTGATCCGTTTCGCCTGTTTTGTAGTGTCTTTTTTGATCGGAAGGTACCTATCTGGCCCACAATTCCACGACCGTCTACCGTGGTTAATGGAATAGGGTTAACATGCTGATAAGCAACGGTCCGTGCTGGCGGCTTGGCAGAGCGAGAAAGTTAGCCAGGCGCGCATAATTTGTTTCCTTTTCGGGCGCCTCTTGATGCATCGTGGAGAGGCAGGGCCGCAGGGGCCCCGATGAAGGAGTATGACGATGCCACGATTACCGATCCCATCCGACGGGGAGGCGTTTTCCGAGGAGACCCGGGCCGCCGTTCGCCACATTCTCGAGACACGCGAGAGCCTGCCGCCGCCCAGCAGCTATTTGACCTATGCCGGCCGCGCCGGAGCGTTGCTTTCGGATCTTGTGGAGCATTTGCGTTACCACACATCGTTGACCCAGGCGGAATCGGAGTTGGCGATCTGCACGGCGGCGCGGGCGGCGAACGCGGATTTTATCTGGAACGCGCACGTCAGGCTGGGCCTAGCAGCCGGCACGCGGGAAGAGGCGATCACGGCGGTGGATACCTATGGGCCGCTGGACGGCCTGACGGCGGACGAGGCGCTGATCATCCGCTTTGGACGGGAACTGCTCGAGGCGCCGTCGGTCAGTGATGACACGGCCCAGGCGGTACAAGCAAGGTACGGTGACCAGGGCCTCATGGAGCTGACGGCCGTGATGAGCGTATACATGATGAACGCCAACATTCTGCGGGTGATGGACCACTCGGCGGCGGCGGATGCGCGGCATTTGACGCCCCGCGCGCCATAGCCGAAAACGATAGCTACCGGAGGATCTGCCGTGACCGCAACCCAGCGCGCCCATCTTATCACCGGGGGATTTCCGCCCGGCTCCCCTGCCGGGCATGATATGGATTACGCCCGCCTGCAGCTTTTGCAAAAGCTGCAAGCCAACGGCCACCTTGCCGTTACCACCGCCAATGATTTCCAGGACATCGAGCGCTGGCTGCCCGGAACCGGCCTTTTGATAACCTATGTCGCCGGCCCGATCCTGGCGGGCGCGGGCAATGAAGCGGTCATGAACTGGCTGGAGAGCGGCGGCCGTTGGCTGGCCCTGCACGGGACATCAGGGGGCAAGGCCGTCAAAACCGAGCACGAAGGCCGTCCCGTCAGAAAAATGGTCAAATCCGAACATCACGAGACGCTGGGATGCTTTTTTCTCAATCACCCGCCGTTGAGCGAATTTCAGGTCGCCGTCTCCGGCGGCCATCCCGTCACGCAAGGCCTGCCGGAACGGTTCACGATCCAGGATGAACTCTACCTCATAGAACTGCGGGACCCGCCGAAAAGCCGCGTGCTTTTAACGACCGAATTGGCGAAAGACCCCTCGCCGCCCGGCTTCGGCTTCTTCTATGACGAGGACACCTCCGTGCAGACGGATGGAAAAACCCGCGTGCTCGGTTACGCGCGGGAGATCGGGCGGGGAGAGATCGTTTATATGGGTTTGGGCCACTGCCACACGGGCCGCACCGACAACCAATCGGCCGTCGATCGCAGCATTCATCCAGACGGTATCATGCCGCCGGAATTCCACGACGCCTGGGAGACAGCGGCACTCGCGCGCTTGCTGCAAAACGCCATCGCTTGGGGAGCCGGGCGGTAATTCAATCGCAAAAATAATGGGGCCAAAAAAGGAAACGGCGCTGATCGCCTAGGCGATCCGCGCCGAAAATAGTCAACCACCAGAGGGCACGAGCAGCAGACCACAGAGATAAGCAATGCAACAATGTAAGTCGCCGGGCGATTGTGCCATTCGACTTTCATCCATTACAATGCAAGGCTCGTGTCAACTTTTCTGAAAGATATTTTTAGCAGATTTCCGGGTTTTGAGATTTTCCTCCGAACGGATATGTGCCAAATCAGGACGGTCGCGAGTCTCGATTTGAGGATGTAAGACATCTTCAGCGCATGGGAACCACCTACCCGCGGGCAGCGCGCAGGCCAGCTTCTGAAACGTTTCAGCCGCCGCCGTGGATCTGATCCAGCAGATCCTTGTGGAAAGGAGCCTGGGCCACCGTTTCGGCGATACCCTTGCGGCGGTCTTCCAACATCGCCCGGGCAAAGCCAAGGTCGTGCATGGCTTCCGCCGGCAGGGGGTTCTCGGGCAAGCGGTTCATGCCGGCCAGAATGTAATTGTAGCTAACGGCGCTGAAGGCCGGCAGTTCGGAGGTATAATCCAGATCATTCTCCGTCGGCAGGCGATGGCGCCATAGTTCCAGCTTTTCCTGCAGGCTGGGGGGGATGGCGCCATGCTCATGGCAATCGCGCCAATAGTCCGTGTCGGTGCGTTGGGTCAGGCAATAATGCATGGTGATGAAATCTCGGATTTCGTCATAGTAGGAGGCCATGTGCCGGTTATAGCGCCTGGCGAAAGGCGCCATGGCCGACTTCGTGGGAAAATGATCCCGCAGGAGTGACAGGCCCAATTCAACCAGATAGATGCCGGTGGATTCCAGCGGCTCGATGAAACCGCCCGAAAGGCCCAAGGAAACCACGTTCTTGACCCAGGCCCGTTCCGAGCGGCCAATGCGCATGGCGATATGGTTCGCCTCCACCCCTTCGCTGGCCGGGCCGATATAATCCCTCAGCGCTTGCTCGGCGGCCTCCTTGTCCATGTGGGCCGAGGAATAGACATGGCCCATGCCGGTCCGTTGATGGAGCGGTATGGTCCAGATCCAGCCGGCATCCTGGGCGCTGCACGTGGTATAGGGACGGATATCGCGGTGGCCTTCCGGGTTGGGAACGCGCATGGCCACGGCATTGTCATTGAACAGGGCGTCATTAAAGGAGCGGAAGGGTTCACCCAAGGTCTGGCCCAGCAGCAGGGAGCGGAAGCCGGTGCAGTCGATGAACAGATCGCCGGTGATATCGCCATGTTCCGCCGTGCAGACATGGGTGATGTTACCGGCCTCGTCCTGGCCCGCGTCCGTGACCAGATCGACCACATGGCGCACGCCGCGCTGCTTGCTCAAATCGCGCAAATAACGCCCCAGCAGAATGGTATCGATGTGATAGGCGTAGTTGACCAGACCGTCGTAGGGCGCATCGCTAAAATTCTTTGGCGCCAGATAGCGCAGGCACATGGCCGGGTCCTGCGCCACCGCCTCGGCATAGCTGCCCTTGTAGCCCTCCCGCCGCGCCGCCAGCCATAGATTGACGATGGCAAAATTGTTGGCATTGGTAAGCTGGGTAAAGGGATGCCAGAAGGTCTCGCCCTTCACATGAAAATTATCGAAGCGGATGGCGTTCTTGAAGGTTGCCTCGCAGCAGCGCATGAAATCGCCCTCGTCCACGCCGATGGCCAGCATGATGTGCTTGATATGGGCCAGGGTCGCCTCGCCGACGCCGATAATGCCAATATCCTTGCTCTCGATCAGGGTGATTGAAACCTGCTGATCCGTCTTCGGCGTGGCCAGCACGGCGTTCAGATAACAGGCCGCCATCCAGCCCGAGGTGCCGCCGCCGACGATAACGATCTTGCGCACTCGGTCGGTCATGTTCCTGCCTCGACTAGTCAACGAATGTTGAAAACAAACTAGCCTATAATGCCCGCGTTTTGGCCAAGCGCAACAAAAATGGCCAGGCGCGAATTGTCGCACCTGGCCAAGGTTTGGAGACTGGATAACAGGTAGGGTTTATTGTACGCGGTACTCATCGGGGAGAAACATGAGGCTATCCTGTTCCTCGGCCACCGCCATGTGGCATTCGTAACAGAACGTCATCTTCCCCGAATTCTTGCCGTTGGTGGTGCCGAATATCTGACCGTTCGGCATGACCATGGTGTAGCGCCAGTTGCCGGACGCCTTTTTGAAGCCCATGGACATCTTTTCCATCAAGAACAGCGGTCCAGCCCCGGTCTTGCCGTTGGCCGAAACGGAAAAGCTGTCCTTGGCCAGCAGGGAGCCGACCGGCATGCGGCCCGCTTTCTCGTATTTGCCGTACCGGGAGGCAAGGGGGTTGGCGTAGTTGTTGACCAAACGGCCGCCATGGGTATCGGAGACATAGGGCTGGCTGGAGTAGTTCTTCCAATTCTTGTAGCCGGCCGCGACTTTTAGGCCGGATTTCGAATAACCGGCCATCAGGTCCTTGATCAGGCAATCATAGGCATTGCGCGCCTCGGCTGCCGTCAACTCAGGCGCATCGCCGCCGCCGGCACAGGGATTGCAGGCGCCACAGGCGCTTTTCGCGCCGCAAGGATTGCAGGCTTTCTTCGCGGCGCAGGGGTTGCAACCGCCACAGCCTTTCTTGGCCGCACAGGGATTGCAACCGCCACAGGCTTTCTTAGCGCCACAGGGATTGCAGGCCCCACAACCCTTCTTGGCGGCACAGGGGTTGCAAGCGGATGCGGTAATCAGGCGGGGAATGGCGCATTTCATGGATGTGGCACCACCGCCGCCGCAAGGATTGCAGGCGCCGCAGGCGCTCTTGGCGCC
>JAPYPT010000379.1 GCA_029937535.1 Alphaproteobacteria bacterium | reverse complement strand
TGCCATGACGGTGCGGGCGGCGGATCATATCATGTCCATGCTGCAGGACCTGCAACGGGGGCGGCCCATCGAAATTGACGTGCTGGCGGATTCAGTTACCGCAATGTCGCGTATCGCCGGCATCCCGGCCCCGACCGTCGATGCCTTGACCGCGCTCACCAAACTTAAAGGCCGGGTCCGCGAAGTCCATGACGGATAAACTGATCTACAAAGTTCAACATTTGGAAACCAAGAACGGAGAGATACAATGAGTGAAAATGGCCCCCACATTATTGCCTTGGACAAGGAACGCATGCAGGCCATGGCGGACAAGGACATCGCCAAGCTGAATAATCTGCTGTGCAAGGATCTGATCTACACCCATTCATCGGCGCGACTGGATACCAAGGAAAGCCTGATCGGCGCCATGGAATCAGGCGCCACGGTCTATACCGCCGTTGAGCCATCCGATGTTGTGGCCCAGGATCTGGGTGACGCGGTGGTGCTGACCGGCATTGCCCAGATCAGCGTCGATATAAACGGCGCGTCCAATAAATTCGGCGTCCGCTTCACGGACGTCTACCAGAACCAGAACGGCACCTGGCGCATGGTCACCTGGCAATCAACCAAGCTGCCGGAATAGAGCCGTTTTCGAATTTTTTGTGTCGCTTGCGGGGCGAATTGAAGGTCCGCACGATGATTCCTGGCAATCGGTTGCATGGTTCCATATGAATGTTTCTCAAACCGGCCCCAACATGATCCGTCGCCGCGTCCGCATCACCTTCGATTTCGAGCGTAATATTAGAGAAATCTAATAAATCACTGTTGACCTAGTCCGGAAATAGTCAGACGGCGCGCCTCCGCGATTAGCGGGATTGCGTCGTCTTGTCCGCCGCAAGAATTGAGGACGCCGCCGGGTAGAAAATGGCCGCAGTGGCCGCAGTGGCAGGAGTCTCGATAGGCCGCCACGTGGCCACCCAGCGCCTCGCGGCTCCATGGCCCCGGAAGATGCCGTGTCGGCCGAGTCCATTATCCGTTGTCGATGTAGGCTAAATTATGAACATTGTGAGTTGAGTGATGGTTCGGATGGCGCTACGTCTTCGGAGGCGGTATCAATGCGCAAGAGAAACCCTATGCGTCCCCGTTCTATCAAGCCGACAATCGAAAAATAAATCTGGTGGAGAGTCTGTCATGCGAAATTCAAAAGCGGTTCTTTTTGACCATAACCCCGGCCGCAACGCGCAGACGGTTGGGATCGCCCGGGAACTTGGTACGGATATCGATCTCATCCATGAACCGTCCGTCGGCGTGATCGGCAACAAGGGCGATTCCCAATGTTATCTTGGCGTACAGCGCAAGGTCGAGGTTATCCATGAATGTTTGCGGCAGAAAATAGGCAACGGCAGTGACCAGATGAGCATGCGGTTGGTGCAACCCGAATATACGGTTGCGACCTCGGACGGCATGCGCAACGGCACCCGGGAAATGCGATATTCCTTGATTGGCCGCGAGGTCACGCATGATACGGTGTGCGAGCACTTAAGCGCCAGCGGCCTGGAGGGAACCATCGCCGTCGTCGCGTGCGACAAGCCACCCGTCGGTACCCTGTCGGCGCTTCTTGAACATGACCGCCCCAGCATCATCATGTCGGACGGCCCCATTCGCCCCGGCACGGATTCCGTGACCAAGGAGCGGATCGATATTATTACCGGCTTTCAGGTCGCGGGCAGCAACGATGAGGAAATGAAGCAGCGTGTCGCCTGCGAGGCCTGCCCCGGATACGGCAGCTGCGGCGGCATGTTCACCTATAACACCATGCAGACCTTCATCGCGGTTGTCGGCATGGAACCGCTTCATATGGTGTCGCCGCCGTCTGACGATCCGCGGCGGATGGAACAGTTTCCGGACGAACTCGTGAGCTATTTGGCGGCAATGATGGAGGCGGATCTGACGCCCAGAAAGATTGTCAGCCGCGATTCCATTCGCAACGCAATGATTGTTGCCATGGCCGTTGGTGGCTCGACCAATGTCCTCCTCCACGGCCCGGAAATTGCGAGAGCCGCCGGTTACGGAAATTTTTCGGAAGACATCATGTCGTTTGATGAATTCAATCACCTCTCACAGCATGTGGTGCCGGTTCTCGTCGATGCCAGGCCTTTCGGCACCTATTCCATGGTTGATATCGATGAGAAGGGCGGCATCCAGGTCATCGTCAAAGAGTTGTTGGACGCGGGGCTTTTGTACGGTGACGCGCTTACCTGTACGGGTGAAACCCTCTCGGAGCAGGTTAGGCGTCTCAATCCCCCGGCCCCCGATGGCGAGGTCATATATTCCGTGGCAAACCCGTACAAGCCGACGGGCGGATTACGGGTGCTCGGCGGCAACCTCTCTCCGGAATTCAGCGCCGTGCTAAAATTGGCCGGCGTCGAGGGCGGCCTGGAGGACAATGTTTTTGTCGGCAAGGCACGCATTTTCGATAGCGAGAGCGACCTGTTGCAGGCGCTGGAAAGCGATCCCGACGCGATCGATAACAACGATATGATCATCGTGCGCTACGAGGGACCCAGTGGCGCGCCGGGCATGCCGGAAATGCTCGATTCCACATCCAGGATCACCACGTTGTGCCGCGAAAAGGGCATTGTCGTCGGCCTCATGACGGATGCCAGATTCTCCGGCGGCTCGGTCGGGCTCGTTATCGGCCATGTGGGACCGGAAGCCGCCTTGGGCGGTCCGATTGCCTTCGTGCAAGATGGCGATGAAATCGTGGTCGATCTGAACAATAATGAACTGAACTGCACAGCACTTTCCGACCCGGAAACCTTGAGAGAAAGAAAACATTCCTGGGAAAATACCGTCGAGGGTAACGGAGGCTCCCACCCCTCGATTGGGAAAGCCGACACGCGATTACTGAACCGCATGCGGCGTTCCGCGGTCTCGGCAATTTTCGGTGCGGGCATGCACCCGGACCGGGTCCTTTGGGTCAAAGATCCGCGAGAACCGGTAAAGACATCATTCGTGCCGTCGAACAAGTATCGCGCGGGTTTGGGGAAGGCATTTTAGGTATTACGCACTGGCTGGCGCAAACCTCTACATCACGACTGGTCACGCCTTTGTTGGCTGATGCTGCGTGGTCAGGCTGACATTCCGCATAGTGGCGCGAATATGCGGAGGCTCAGCGCCTATTGCGCGCGCGCTATGCGCAGCTCAACGAAATGGCGATCGTACGCCACCCCGTCATTGCAATTCGGATCGAGCGCGCAGCGAGTTGGGGTCCCTTGGCGTTGCGCAACCCGTAAAGGTACATTGTTCAAGCCAGCTGCAGTGGCCGTGAGCGGTCTGGTCGAGGCAACTGACAGATAAATGGCTGTGGACGCCGTCAAAGGGACAGGTAAAGGCGCTCATTAGACTTTTTTCGATATTCATCGAAACAAGTCTAGCTTTTGTCGTTCACGCCAGTGCGCTGAAGCGCACGGCCCCACGGGGGGGGCGCATGGGCGCCGGGCTGCCGTCGCAGCCTTGATTGCGCAATTCAATACCGAAATTGGTCGAGATTATTCTGAAAGGCCGCTATTGGCACTCTTCGATGGTTCAGGCAGCGGACCGCGACGTCCGGTGTTCCTCCAATACCGAGCTTTCGTGGCGGCAACCAATCAAGTTGGAAAACATCATACCGGCGCCGTTGCCGCGGAGCATCGTTAGCTTGTGTAGTCGGCGTCGGAGACCTTTTCGAACCATTCGGTGCCGCCGCCGTCCTCGCCGGTTTCGGACATGGCCTGCTGGATCGCATCACCTTGGCCGACGGCCGCGACTTTGATCTGTGGTCGGCCCGCGATGCGCTGGTGTTGAAGGTGTTGATCATGGTTCTGGCGGATTTCCTGCCAGTATTTCCCTGCTGCACCCACATCAAGGGTCACGGTGGGGCCAAGGCGGCGGTACGG
>JAPYPT010000056.1 GCA_029937535.1 Alphaproteobacteria bacterium | reverse complement strand
TTTTAGCGCATGGCCTCGCGTTCAATTGAACGCGACATGCGCTAGAGTTAGTCAGAAGTTTTTTGAGGCTGTGAAATTTGATCTCCGGCCGGTTCGGCGCGGGTAGGCAGTAAATTACACATCTTAAGCTTCGTAGACATGGTGTTGCATCGACACATATGTATTGGGGTGACTCCCATAACGAATTCAGGATCGACACTTGATCTCTGTCGAACAGTGCGCTGACCTTTTGGACGATGCCCCAAGCAGTCTGGCTCTCCTCCAATCTTGGCTACGCTGGCGCAAAGGCAACCTAATCCCAACTGCATCTGATGTCGTCGCAGAAGACCTGCGCTCTGCCATCAGCGGCGTGTCGGTACTTGAGGTCTATTCACCAGAACGTGTCATCTTCCGTTTGTTCGGATCGGTGCATGCCGGCATTAGCGGGACAGAACTGAAAGGCGAGAACCTTATTGACCTAACGCCCCCTGAAGAACGTGAAGCCCGAATGTCTCGCATATGGAATGTGGCATCTATCCCCTGTGGTTCTGTGTATGCAATGAAGTTGACACGTGAAAGCGGCATGCAGACTCCGGTTCGTGGTTTGGTGCTGCCAGTTGCGCCGAGGGTGTCGGATGCCCCAATGCGGGCGTACGCGACGATTGATATCATGGGTGAAGCCGCTATGCCCGACGGGACGACGGTTGATATAGTTCCAGGGTTGGACGAGCAGGTTTATCTTGATGTTGGATTTGGAACGCCCAAGTGATTGTCGTCTTTGGTGTACATGATGCCGAGGTTGACCTGGGCGTCGGCATAGCCTTGCTCGGCCGCCTTGCGGTACCATTTCACTGCCTCGCCATAGTCCTGCGCCACGCCTTGGCCTTTGTCGTACGTGAAACCGAGGGTGAACTGGGCAGCGGCAAGGCCTTGCTCGGCGGCCTTACGGGCCACAGTCGGTGAAGCAGATGTTGGGCAGGGCGGCGTAGGGATCCATCATCGATGGCGCATGGCGGTCTACCTTGGCGCCAGGAACAGACCTTGACGCCGTTCGGCGTGCCGAGCGAATAGAGTTGCAGCGGGTGTTTACCCACGGGCAGTTCCTTGTCATGGGTCGCGCCGGCGACGGGGCGGTTGGTGCTGGTAAAACGCCCCTGCTTCTGGCCTTCCCATTTCCAGACTTTCGGCGGTGTGTAGGGCTCTGTCATTGTGTTAACTCCATTCCGGGTGTCGTAACTGCGATCAGCGATACCATATGAAGGGCTGTCGCGGCGAATGACACCTTTTTGATGTGATTGATTGTGCCCGAACCGAGCTGCTCGTCAGCGACCGGGCTTATCGATAAATTTCCGTGTGGAAGGCCAAGGCGTGGCGCAGGACTACGTGCAGGCGCACAAATGGTTTAATATAGCAGGTACAAATGGCAAAAAAATTGGCCGAAGAAACCGCGACATCATTGCCAAACGTATGACCTCCGCACAAATAGCCGAGGCTCAAAAGCTGGCCCGGGAATGGATGGCCGCGCACGGGAAATAGCTGACCATGGCCCGCCGCACCCGCAATAACGCCTCGGCAATGTATTCAGTGCCGAAGCGCCGCGACCTGCGCAGGTTAAGCTGATGAATTGGGGGCGCGGTTTACTGCGGGTTTGGTTGTTTTTGACGGTGCTCTGGTATGTGTCGGTAACTGTATATAGCCAGGACGTATGGGAAAATTATAAAAATCCCTGGCCAACAATTTGGTATTTGGATGAGCATTTGGCGGCGGCAGAAGCTGCCGGAGACAAGCGCAGAAAACTAGAGTTGTATGACGCCTGGGACCGGCGCGAACAAGTGGCTTGGGCGAGAGTTAGGGGTCGGCTGCTAACGGCCAGCTTGCCGCCATTGGCAACATTGGTATTTGGCCTCGTCATAGGCTGGATTGTCAGGGGCTTTGGCTTCGTCATAGGCTGGGTTGGCAGAGGTTTCCGCCGCAGAGACTGATTCTGTGGATGGCCACGTCGCTTGACGTTCAGGCCATTGGGTGGGTGACAAAGCGCGTGGGCGTGTCCTTGCGACACCAGCGGGATAAAGGGCTTACACGGTCAGAACAGTGGCCAGGGCAATATATGTTGTGGGAAGTGGCGCAATGATCATTCCTTTTGGAAAGCAAACTCTCTCGGGGACGTAAAGACCACAGCGGCTTTGTCGGGAGCATCCTCCCCGACCACGACCCTATAAACACCAGCCTGGGGGACATCGACGCGTTCGACCACCAATATCACGGGTTTTGCCTCGTTATTCGCGGCAACTGGTCGTCGATCCTGCTTTATTCCGACATGTTCTGCCATTGGGTTTCCCGCTCACAATATGCACAATGAATCGCAACGCCAGAATCTTATAACATGAGTATCGTTGACGCAATGTCAACTGTCACCCTTGGCTTCTGCCTCGCGCTGCGCAGCGATCACTCTGCAGATAGGGCGAAACAGCGCGTCTGCCACCGTAAATAACATCTGTACGTCCCAGCGTTCTACAAAAACCCCTCTAGATTCACTGTCTACGGATATGAACCCTACCACTTCAGACCCCCTTTTTGGCATCATAGTAAAAGCGCCCTGTCTAATCACACATGTGAGAGTACTTTTATACGGTAAGGGTGACTTTGCGCCTGCGCGGCTAAACCATCCAAGGACGTCTGTTCGCATTCCATGATCCGGTTGATACGCGGTTATACTTGTAGTCTGAAACCCACGATCAGCCAGCAAATTGTTGCTAGCGAAATGCCAAACATTGTCGTTCTCTGAGAATAACTTTGCGAATGATGAATTGTCTTCCAAATTATCATGATTTTCTTCTACTCGCTTATTATCCATCGAAAGACATTTCTCGTGCGAAGTTTGATCTCGAAGATATGTATACACGTATAGTTCGTCCCCAACGGAGTAAAAAAGTTTTATACATGCACGGCAATGGGTTGCTGTAATGCTTCTATATATACCAGCGACTTGATCTAGCGCATTTCCGAATATAGTCTTCACAGTCAATAAATGCTGCTCCAATTCAGCGCGCGAAGCGTCCGGCCCTGGATTTTGTTCCACAAGAAATGTTTCGGCGTTGCGAATACAATGAATAGTTTGATGCAATAATGGGGTGATGTTTGCATATTTTTCTTTTCTTAATGTTTGAAAATGCCGCACAATAAAAATAACAAGGAGTGAAGATGAAAGAAATAGTACCCACGCATTGGCCATCCATGACAAAGTTGACTGGTCTTTGACCCAATGCTCAACAATACTCCAACCGGCAATTAAGGCTGCGACGATACCTATAACGCCCACGAGCCATCCGAAGAACTGTCGAATTCTTAGTCGCAGATCATCCACGTCGCACCCGCCTACTAGAAGTTGTTTGCACGAGCTTAGAGGACAACAATGAATGTTGCAATGACCACTGAGAAATACATTTCTGCGCTCGCTGCCAATAACCCTACCATTGACGCGATACCGGGTGGCTTGCCGTCGCCGCGATCACCGCCATGAACTGGCCGCCAGTAGCCACGCGCTGATGATCTTCCCGCCATGCCATTTCCCGCGCGTAGTTTCCTAGATACCGTCCGGAGATATGGTGGTGGGTGGCCTATTGGGCCCTGGTGTGTCACGGCGGCGGCGCAAAGTAATCTGATACGGGTGGAATTAGCCTAAAAAATCTGGGCAAAATTTTTTCCCATATGAGAATTTGTAATCGGTAAATCCGGTGTCCGATTGGAGGGCGCTCCCGGCCCAGTCCATTATTAACCCGACCTGTTTATATGCGCGGTGTACCCCCGCCGGCACCCCCGGCACCCCTGTCCTATTGGCTTGCCTTCAGTCGGTTGGCCGGGTGCGTCCCAATGGCTTCCAGAAGGCTTGCAATGCTGTCGCCGCCGGTGTGGCGCACGTCCGCTTCGATGGCCTGCCGTGACTTCCCATAGCCACGATCCAGCAATTCCTTGGCGGCCGCCAACCTGGTGTTTTCGTTTTCGGCATGCGCGGCAAGGTGTACAATTGTCTGCAAGGCGTCCGGGCAATGTTTCTGTGCCATGGCTTTAATTTCCGGCGTTACTCGGTTGCGGCTACCGGCTGGACGCCCAGCACCGGGCCTTGCGCCACCTTTTCCTGCCATTGAATATTCCTCAATTTCTTTTTCAAAGCCGCCGCCCCCTCGCGCGCGTAGGGCGTTTTATGGATGGCCCGTATGCCGCAGCCTCGCGCGCGCGTACTGGTATGCATTGGCCACCATAACCGTTTCGGGAACGAAATGTAATAGGCCATGAATTGCTGCATAGCAGTACAGGTAGTGAAAAACCGCCATTTGGTAAGACTAATCTGGGGATCGGGTAGTGCTTCGCGCGCGTACTGCGTGGAAATGGCAGCGACGGACAGATACAGGCGGGTGTGGGACTCAAGCCCGAATGGAACCAAACTGCGCTTTCTGGTGCCCACCAGGCCGTAGATGGGACCCTTTTGCCATTTCACCCGCCTGAGAGGGCCGTACAGGGGGTTTTCAGCACAAAACCGACTTTAGAGTTGCCGTTGTGCACCGCTCTCAGCCGTAGCCGTGGCTTCGAGGAATCCAGTTGGTCGCGGCATTGGAGATTGGCACCCGATCTGGCACCGGACTGGTAAGCATAGAGCCACATGACCACGAACAGAACACACACCCACTCCCCGAATAAGCCTCATTTTCAAACAGAACCAAACGAATGCGGAATGGCCAGGGCACCAAGTATCGGCTCCTCCCCCCGGACCCTTTTTCTATGGCGAGCTGGCGGCCTGAAATGGGCTTCGGTATGGCGCCGGGGCCCTTTTTTTGTTCTTTGTAAAGACCTGCAATCTATTGTCGTAACATTCTGGCTCTTCCAATATGATGGAAAGGGCCGATATGATAGAACCATGGCCGTGGTCGTGTTGGTTTGACCAGGGTAAATTGCATCGCGATAGACAATTGTTGGGAGTCCCGGTGGGCATGATTGTTCCAAAGGGAAAAGAGATACGGAATGCGGGGCCGGATGACGGCGACGATGGCGACGGCATTGACGGCGGCGGCGGCGGCGGTCAGGGACCCGGCGGCGGTACTGGTGTCGCCACCAAGACCAAGCCGAAAACCAAGAAGCCGTCAATGTACCGGGTACTGTTGCTGAACGACGACTACACGCCCATGGAGTTCGTGGTGCATGTGCTGGAGCGTTATTTTAACAAGGACAGCCAGGAAGCGACCCAGATTATGTTGCACGTGCATCAAAAAGGCATCGGCGTCTGCGGTATTTTCCCCTTCGAAATCGCCGAGACAAAGGTTATGCAGGTTACCGACTTGGCCCGCAAGAACCAGCATCCCCTGCAATGCACCATGGAAAAAGTTTAAGGTTGAAGTTTATAGTTAGATAGTTTGCGCAAAAGTTTAAGGACATGAACTAGTGGCATCATTCGCGGCAGAACTGGAACAAAGCTTGCATCGTGCGTTACGCAGCGCGAACGAGCGGCGGCATGAATTCGCAACCCTGGAGCATCTGTTGTTGGCCTTGTGCGACGACAACGATGCCCGCTCCGTGTTGCGCGCCTGTAACGTGGAAATTGACCAGTTGCGCGGACAGTTGACCAACTATCTGGAAGAGGACCTGGCCTCCCTGACCATCGAAGAGGAGGAGGAGGAGGCGAAACCCACGGCCGGCTTCCAGCGCGTCATCCAGCGCGCCGTCTACCATGTGCAATCATCGGGACGGGACGAGGTCACGGGCGCCAATGTGCTGGTCGCGATCTTTGCCGAGCGGGAAAGCCATGCGGTCTTTTTCCTGCAGGAACAGGACATGACCCGCCTGGACGCGGTCAGTTATATCGCCCACGGCGTCGCCAAGACGCCGGGCATGAGTACGGAACGCACCGTGCATGGCACGGAGGAAAAGGAAGAAGAGGAAAGCAACGTCAAGGCCGGTGACGAGGCGCTGGCCGCCTATTGCGTCGATCTGAACGAAAAGGCCCGCAGCGGCCGCATCGATCCCGTCATCGGCCGCGAGGAAGAGTTGGAGCGGACGATCCAGATCCTCTGCCGCCGGCAGAAAAACAATCCCTTGCTGGTCGGCGACCCCGGCGTGGGCAAAACCGCCATCGCGGAAGGTCTGGCGCGGCGCGTTGTCTTGGGTGAAGTGCCCGAGGTGCTGCGCGATACCACGATCTATTCCCTGGACATGGGCGCGTTGTTGGCGGGCACCCGCTACCGCGGCGATTTCGAGGAACGCCTGAAGGCGGTGATCGCGGAATTGGAAAACCACGACGACGCCATTTTGTTTATCGATGAAATCCATACCGTGATTGGCGCCGGCGCCACCTCGGGCGGGGCCATGGATGCCTCCAACATGTTGAAGCCGGCACTCGCCAGCGGCACCATCCGCTGCATGGGTTCCACCACCTACAAGGAATACCGCGGTTACATCGAAAAGGATCGCGCCCTGCTGCGCCGCTTCCAGAAAATCGATGTCAACGAGCCGACGGTGGAAGATTCGATCAAGATCCTGAAGGGCCTGAAACCCTATTTCGAGGATTACCACAACATCCGCTATACCGGCGAGGCGATCAAGGCGGCGGTGGAACTAGCCGCCAAGTACATCAACGACCGCAAACTGCCCGACAAGGCCATCGATGTGATCGACGAGGTTGGCGCGGCGCAAATGCTGCTGCCCGAACACCGGCGCAAAAAGACCATCTCGGTCAAGGATATCGAGACCGTGGTGGCCAAGATCGCGCGCATCCCGCCGAAAACCGTGTCCAAGGACGACCGGGCCAGCCTGGCCAACCTGGATGGCGAGCTGAAGGCGGTGGTATTCGGCCAGGAGCAGGCGATCGACGCCCTGGCCACGGCCCTGAAGATGTCCCGCGCCGGTCTGCGGGAGCCTGAAAAACCCATTGGCAGTTATCTGTTCTCCGGCCCCACGGGCGTCGGCAAGACCGAGGTCGCCCGGCAATTGGCCAAGATCATGGGCATGGAGATGGTCCGTTTCGATATGTCGGAATATATGGAGCGCCATACGGTCAGCCGCCTGATCGGCGCGCCGCCCGGCTACGTGGGCTTTGACCAGGGCGGCATGTTGACCGACGCCATCGATCAAAACCCCCACGCGGTGCTGCTGCTGGACGAGATCGAAAAGGCCCATCCGGACCTGTTCAATATTCTGTTGCAGATCATGGACTACGGCAAGCTGACCGATCACAACGGCAAGCATATCGATTTCCGCAACGTGGTCTTGATCATGACCACCAACGCCGGCGCCTCGGAAATGTCGAAGATGGCCATCGGATTTGGCCGGGAAACCAATGTTGGCGCCGACGAGGAGGCGATCAACCGCCTGTTCACGCCGGAATTCCGCAACCGCCTGGACGCCACCATCAGCTTCTCCGCCCTGCCTCCCGAGGTGATCTCGAAAGTGGTGGACAAGTTCATCGGCGAATTGAGCGACCAATTGGCCGACCGCAAGGTCTCCATCGAACTGAACGTCGAGGCCCGCGACTGGCTGGCGGAGAAGGGTTACGACCAGCTCTATGGCGCCCGCCCCCTGAGCCGGATCATTCAGGAAAAGGTCAAGAAACCCCTGGCGGACGAATTGCTGTTCGGCAAGCTGGCCAAGGGCGGCCGGGTGGTGGTCGGGGTGGCGGACGGCAAGTTGACGTTCGAGTTCCAGGCCAGGGAGAAACCAACCAAGGGCGGTAAACCCAAGAGCGGCGATGCTGGCGGCGATGCTGGCGGCGGTACGGGCGGCGATGCCGGTGGCAATGAAGGTGGCGATGAAGGCGGTGGCGGCCCCGCCGATCCGGAAAACCCCAGCGGCGGCAAGATCCCGGAATTGGTTAGCTAGGACAGACCATGGCGCAAGCTCCACAATATCTGTTGATCGTCAGCGCCGAGATTGAAGCAGAGGTCGAGGCGGCCTGGAACACGTGGTACGATGAAGTACATCTGCCCGAAGCCCTGGCCTGTCCCGGCGTCCTGGCGGGCAACCGCTATGTCTCCAAGGGTGATGCCAGCCTGACCAGGGATGGCGGCAAATCCACCTCATCCGCCAAAACCTACATGGCGGTCTACGAGCTGAGCGGACCGGAGGCGCTGGAGACCCCTGAATTCATCGAGATGCGCGGCTGGTATCAGTTCACCGACAAAATCACCGCCCGCACCCAAGTCTTCGAGAAGCTTTAGAATCTTTCCGCTTCAAGCGGAACCGTCATGGACCGCCTCTCTGCCACCCCTACCGTAGTATTTGGGATATGCGAACTCCCGCGAAGGGTCCTTTGTCATCGCATCTTTCGGGCAGGCCCGAGCCGGACATCGAAATGGATTGCCGGGTCTAGCGCATGTCGCGTTCAATTGAACGCGAGGCCATGCGCCAAAACCTTTAAGATCGAGCAACTTATCCGCATTCAATTGAATGCGGGTTGCTCTAGCCCGGCAATGACGAAATAGGGGAAGAATTGGCTGAAAACTGCTAAGTTCGTCATGCCCGTGCTTGACACGGGCATCCAGGGCCACGAGGCAATTTGGTGCCGGTTGTCCTAGTCATTCCGGTCTTGGCGCAGCTCGGAAATTATGCTGGACAGCAGCGGTGGGCGGTCCAGAGAGGCGACGTAAGTCGGAAAGGCTCTAATCCCCCGTTCCGGCCGACTTCTGTCCGATCACCGTGAAGAACGAGGCGGATTTGGGCTGTTGCGGCAGTTCCACCCGCAGGTTGATCATCCGCGCCGTCGGGCTGGCCCGCCCGCGCACGATGGTGCCTTCCAGGGTCGAGGGCATGGGATTGCGGGCGATGGGCACCGCGTCCGCCGCGCTGTAGACGCAGAGATAGATAGCCCGGCGCCGCGCCGCCGATAGATTTGGTTCACTGCCATGCTGCAGGCGGGTATGCATCAGGCAGACCGCGCCGGCCTTGCCTACGATAGGCACCTGGCGGGCCAGATAGTCCCGCTCCAGCGCCCCGTTGACCATGCCCGTGAAAACCCCGTCCTGAAACAGGCTGTCAATTTCGCCCCGGTGGGTGCCGGGCACCACCATCAGGCAGCCGTTGGCCTGGTCCACGTCGTCCAGCAACAGCAGGGCGGTTATGACGTCATCATTGGTATGGGGTGTGTAGCAAAAATCCTGGTGATAGCGCACCACCATTTCGCTGCCGGGCAGCTTGGAATTGATCTTGCAGTGGTGATATTTCACGTCCGGGCCGATCAGGTCGGCCACCATGTCGACCATGGGCGCGTCGGTCATGACGCCATGAAAATCATCCGAGATTTCAGCCGGGTTATTGATCCGCCGCAGCCGGGGCTGTGCCGCTGTATGGTTTTCCTCCAGGTCGAAGCGCGGCCGGCCATCCACCGTGGGTTCGCCATAGGGCGCCGTCTGGGCCCGGCTTTCCTCGGCCCAATCGTCCATCTGTTGACCCAGGCGGGCCAGCGTTTCACCATCCACGGCGCCATCGACGATCAGATAGCCGTCGCGCCAGAATTGTTCCCGTTGGCCCTGGGACAGAATTGTGCCCGCGCCGCTTTCCGCTGCCGTCATCTCAAGGTGCCTTTCCCAATCGCGCCCAATCGGTTATCCAGTCATGGCAATAAGACACGCCCCACGGCAATTGGGAAGGCTGATCATGCGTCTCGCGGACAAGGTTGCGATTATCACCGGCGCCGGGCAGACGGCGCCCGACGGCATGGGCAACGGCCGGGCCACGGCGCTGACCTTTGCCCGGCAAGGCGCCAGGCTGATGCTGGCCAACCGCTCCGCCCCCTCGCTGGAGGAAACCGCGCGTCAGGTGCGGGCGGAAGGTTTCACGGTCGAAACCATGCTGGCGGATATCACCGACGAGGATGACTGCCGTAAGCTGATGGCCGCGGCAATAGATGCCTTTGGCCGCGTCGATATCCTGCACAATAATGTGGGCGCCGGGATCGTTGACAAGGATACGGTGGAGATTAATCTGGCGGACTGGCAATACAGTCTGAACCTTAATTTGACCGGCGCCATGCTGCTCTCGAAACATGTACTGCCGATCATGCGTGAACAGGGCGGGGGCTGCATCACCCACACCTCCTCCGTCGCCTCCGTCGTGATGTATCCCCTCATCGCCTACAAGATAGCCAAGGCGGCCCTGAATGAATTCTGCCGCTGGCTGGCGTTCGAGAACGGCCCCCACGGTATCCGCTGCAATGTCCTGATGCTGGGTCTCATGGATACGCCCACGGCGATGGAGCTGTACCATCGCACCAGCGGCGATCCAAAGGAGCAAATCCGTCAACAGCGGAACGAGCTGCCCCGCCTGGGCCGCATGGGCAGCCCCTGGGATGCCGCCAACGCGGCCCTGTTCCTGGCCTCCGACGAGGGCAGCTACATCACCGGCGCCACCCTCCCCGTGGACGGCGGCCTGGTCACCAAGATCGGCCTATGAGCGCGCTTGACGAACTAGCAGCCCGCCTGACGGCGCTGGAAAGCCACATCGCCCATCAGGACGGCACCATTGATGATCTGAACGAAATGGTGAACAAGCAATGGGCCGAGATCGAGGCGTTGAAACGGGACCTCGCCGAACTCCGCGCCCGCCTCGGCCGCGCCGAAAGCGACCTGACACCGATCGAAGCCGACGACCAGCCGCCGCCGCATTATTAGGCTGCGGCGGTGATGTTATTTGGGCTTTTTTGGCAGTGACTTTTCCGTCTTTTGGAGCTCTCGTAACGCATCGTCCGCTTCCGCGTGCCGCTGCAATCTGCGCTGTTCATTGAATGCTTCATATTGTTGTTTGGCGTGCTCATCCGCCGAACGTTTCGAAACCCGGCCGCTCCCGTGCAACAAAGGGCGTTCATTGTTTCGGATAAAGGTATCCAGTTTCCCTTCCGCGTCGGCCATGACGACAAGGCGGCGCAAATCCGTCTCCTGTTCAAAATAGTCGAGCAACATACCGGTAAACCGGTTGAGATCCCGGATTTCGTCTTGGCCAAGGAAATTCTTTGCGGTCAAGACATCCCTTTGCCTCGGCCGGTCGCCGGACCAGGACGTCAGCCCCATGCTCGGCTGGTCGGCATCGGCGCGGCTGGTGCGAATTTCAGCGCCGGTCATGCTTGTCACGGCATAGTGGAGCTTGTTTTGAACCTTGGCGAAAAAGACAACTTTCTCGCGGTCGGAAAGCATCTCATAGTCGCTGCATAGCGCACATATTCCGCGAACCTCCCTGTAGACGTTGGCTTCGGAAGCCCTGATGTCGCGGATAATCTCGCGAAGCTCGGCAAAATGGTCCGCGTTGTCGGGGTTTTTCAAACGCTCGGAATCAACAACAAAACCCTTCGTCGCGAACTGGACTAACTTTTCAGTTGCCCATTTCCGGAACATCGTACCTTGCTTGGAACTTACCCGATATCCGACCGAGATAATCATGTCCAGACTGTATAAAGTTACCGGCCGGTCTGAAGAAGCAATTTGCATGGATTGCAAATTGCTTTTTATTGAGAGTTCACCGTCACTTATTATGTTTCCAATATGACGCGAAATTACCGAAACATCGCGACCAAACAATTCAGCCATTCGAGCCTGGGTCATCCATAGGCCGTCGCCTTCATAGCGCAATTCAATCTGGACACCACTTTCAGTTCCGTAGATTAGAAATCGATCGCCAGTATTGGCGTCTTCCACAAGGCGCACTGGCTCTAAATATGTGTCCTCAACCATGACAATTCCCTGTGCTCGAATCGTTTAGCGAGCACCAAGATTAGCATATTCTTGTTTTGTTCTCAAATTAACATGATCTAAATCCGAGCGGAAATTTTCAAGCCTCACTCCACGGGCACAAAGATGCAGTGGCGGATTTGGCTGTCGATGGCCTTTGATAGATGCCCCTTGCCGGAAATGTCCTCGACCAGGATGACTTCGCCGGCGCCGATGATGCGGGCTTCGCCGTCGGAGGCGGTGATCTGGACGCCGGCGTCCAGGTTGATGATGTATTGCCGGCGCGGGGCGCTGTGCCAGTCCAGCTCGTAGGTGGGCGGCACCTGGCGGAAGATGATGCCGGTGGCGGGAAAACGTTCGGACAGCTTGCCGCCCGGGCCTTCCTCGACCCACTCAACTTCGATATCGCGGAAGTGGGATTGGCCGTCTTCGTCTTCGTACAGATTATGAATACGCATGGTTTGTTTCCTCTCTAAAATCCGCCCTAAAATACGCCAAGATCTTTTGACCAGCGGTTCATGATCTCCAGGCCGAAATCCGTCGGCTGTTGCGCCGGCATCCTATCATGCACCGGACCCAGGCCCAGACGGCGGGCGGTCAGGCGCTTGCCGTAGCACAGCAGATGATCGATGGATGTCATCAGGAATGACAACAGGGGCAGGATCTCGGCGAAGGCGCGGTCGGCCTCTTCCGAGTCGCCCCGGGCCATGGCCTCGTAGATCGCCACCTGGCGGTCGCAGGCATCGACGCCGGGGATCATGCCGTCACAGCCCGCCCGCAGGCTGTCCACCAGCTCCATGCCGTTGCGGCCGTTGAACAGGGTGTAGGCGCCGTCCGTATCGGCGGCCAGGGCGGCGATATAGGTGGCGGGGCCCTCGGCCTTGAGGATCGAGATGTTCGGGTGACGGCGGTGCAGGTCCGCGAAGCCGGCGTTGGAAACCCCGATGCCGATGTATTCCGGGGCGTTCTGGATACCCACGGGCAGGGGCGATTGATCGGCCACGGCGCCATAAAAGCGGATCAGCTCCGATTCGGAGGCGCCGCGCACGGGGGGCGGTTGCAGCACCACCCACGCCGCGCCCAATTCGCCGGCCAGCTTGGTCATGGCGGTTTGGCCGGCGGCGTTGTTTTCGGCGATGGTGATGGACAGGGGCACCTGGCCGTCCACGTCTTCGGCCGCCCAAGCCATCAAGGTGGCGCGCTCTTCGGTCGATAGTTTATTGGTCTCGGTCGCCAGGCCGCCGACGGCAATGCCGTGCACCCCCTGGGCCAGGGCGCCCCGGACCTGGGCCCGCATGGCGTCGCGGTCCAAGGCGCCATTTTCATCGAAAAATGCATAGAGCATGGGATAGATGCCGTGAAATTTCGCCTCGCTCATGGATTTGCTCCGATCTTGCGGGCCAGCACCTTCAGGCCCGGTTTAAAGGCCCATTGCCGGTGATAGATTTCCAGGCCGTGGCGGGAGAGCAGCCGACGCAGATTGCCTTGGGAAAAAAACAGGCAATGGTGGGGCGGGGTGAAGACATCCCAATCGGTCAGCTTCCGGGGCCGGCGCCAATGGCCGATGTCGGGCGTGGTCAGATACAGCACGCCGTCCGGGACCATGAGGCCGGCGATGGCCGCGATAAAGGCGTTCCCGTCGGCGACATGCTCCAGAACTTCGGAACAATAGACCGCGTCAAAGCGCTGTTCCGCCTCCGCCGCGAATTCCGTCAAGCCGCCGACGCGGTAGGTTGGGCCGGGGTAATGCGCCTCCGCGTGGGCCACGGCGTCGCCGTCGGGGTCGATGCCCCAAGGCGTGAAGCCCGCCTCCAGGGCGGCCTGGGTCATGAAGCCGCCCGAGCAACCCACATCCAGGAACAAGCGGCCCCGGGAGCCGCCGGCCATGGCCCGGCGCAAATGGCGCACCCGGCCGCGGGCGCGGCGCAGTTTCGAAGCTTCCTTGCGGAAATAGGCCCGCGTGCCGCCGCTGTCGGGATTGGCGTAAAGGGCCGCCAATGCGCCGTCGGTCAGCATGGGCGAGAGGAAGACCAGGCCGCAATCGGTGCAGCGCCGATAGCGCCACGCGCCCTGTTCCGCATATGGCGGGCAATCATTGCCGCCGCAGACCTGACATTGAGATGCTTCCATCTCCTAGCCATATGGCAAAGCCGTGCGCGAGGCAACGCAGGGTTTTTGCGGGCTTTGCGCTATTCCCAAAACGCGCCATCGGCGTTAACTTCCAACCCGGCGCCGGCGTCCCGTCCGCGCCCAAATTTTTTGCCTGTTGGTTGCCCATGAACGTGCCCAAATCAGAATCGATCGAATGCCGTTATGGCTGGTGGGTGGCCATTGCCTCGACCCTGATGATCGCCACCGCCTTCGGCTCCACCTATCTGGTGGTGGTCGGTCTGAAGCCGATCGCGGCGGAGTTCGGCTGGCCCCGGCAAATTCCCTCCGCCGGCTATTCCGCCGCTCTGTTCGGCGCCGGCGTGGGCGGCATCCTCATGGGCTGGTGGTCCGACCGCAAGGGCATGTTGGGACCGGCCATGTGCGGCGCCGTCTTTGTCGGGTTGGGTGTGCTGGCGATCTCGCAATCCTATTCCGTGGTGACCTTTCTGGGCGCCCATCTGCTGCTTTTGGGCGTGCTGGGCAATGGCGCCATGTTTGCGCCCCTGCTGACCAACGTGACCCACTGGTTTGACCGGCGCATGGGCATGGCGGTCGCCGTGGTCTCCAGCGGGCAAAGCCTGGCCGGCGCCGTCTGGCCGCCGGTGTTCGGCCATTTCATCGAATTGTACGGCTGGCGCCACACCATGATCGGCTATGCTCTGTTCTCTCTCGCCGTGCTTATCCCGCTGTCGTTGGTCATGCGCCGGCCCAGCCCGCGCATGCTGCGGGGCGGGGCGGCGGCGGACAAGGTTGCCAGGGCGGCCATGGCGGGGCAGGGCGAGGAACGGGTTCTGGGCCTGCGGGCCAATACGGTCTTCACCATGTTGTGTATCGCCATCCTTGGCTGTTGCGTGGCCATGTCCATGCCCATGGTGCATATCGTCGCCTATTGCTCGGATCTTGGTTTCGCCACCGCCCGGGGCACGGAAATGCTGTCGATCCTGCTGTTCAGCGCCTTCCTCTCCCGCGTTGCCTATGGCTGGCTGGCGGACCGGATCGGCGGCTTGCGGACCTTGCTGCTGGGTTCCGCCCTGCAACTGCTGGGCCTGGCCTGCTACATGTATGTGGATACCCTGGAAGGCCTGTATCTGGTCTCGGTCTTCTATGGCGTGGGATACGGCGGCATCGTGCCCATGTACGCCATCATCATCCGCGAGCTGTTCCATGACAGCCAGGCCGGCTGGCGCATTGGCGTGGTCTTCCTCTTTGGCACCTCCGGCATGGCCCTGGGCGGCTATATCGGCGGCCTTATCTATGACCTAACGGCAACCTATACCTTGGCCTTCCTGACCGGCATCGGCTTTAATCTGATTAATCTGGTTCTGGTATTTTTCATGGTTATGCGCCTGAGCGGCCCGAAAAGCCGGCGTGGCCAACTGGTGCCGGCCGCCGCCTGAGTAAACTGTCTGAGTAATCATTCGTGAGACGGTCTCGAATGATCTGCTAAGCTGTCGCTGCCATAAACCCGGAGAATGGAAGGAAAACCGCATCATGGACGAGCTGCCGATCCTGGAAGTCCGCCGTATCGAGGCCAACATCATCAAGCCGATTTACGAGGAAATGGTCCTCGCATTGGGCGAGGAAAGGGCCCGGGACATTCTCACCACGGCGATCAACAAGGATGCCGTGCGCCAGGGCGCCGAATTGGCCGCCAGCACGGACGAACCAAATGATCTGGAAACCTTCACGACCCTGATGGGCCGCTGGTCAAAGGGCGATGCCCTGACCAAGGAACAGCTACATTCCAGCAAGGAACAGCTTGATTTCAACGTCACCCGTTGCCGTTATGCTGAAACCTACGCCGAGATGGGGTTGTCCCACATCGGCACGATCCTCTCGTGCGGCCGGGATGGCTCGCTCTGCGAGGGCTATAACCCGGACGTCACCCTGACCCGCACCCAGACCATCATGGGCGGCGCCACCCATTGCGATTTCCGCTTCAAGATCAACAAAGACGGCTAAATCGCTTTCAGCAATGCCGGCAGCTCCTGGATCCGCGTGAGCCGGCGATAGCGGGGGCTGTCGGGCTCGGTCTCGTGGCGCTCGAACGAGGCGGTCACATGGTAGGGAATGTAGACCCCATGTCCGCCCAATTCCAGGATGGGCAGAATATCGGACGGGATGGAATTGCCCACCATGACGACCTCCCCGGGGTCGATGTCATGGCGTGAAAATATCTCCCCATAGGCCGCCGCGTCCTTGTTCATGACCACCTCGATCTGTTTGAAATGGCCCGCCAGGCCGGACTTTTCGATTTTGTTGTACTGATCCATATGATCGCCCTTGGTGATCATGATTAGGGGAAAATCCAAGGCCAGAGCCGCCAGGGTGTCCCCGACGCCGTCCAGCAACTCCATGGGACCGTCCAGCATGGCCTTGCCCATCATGACGATCTCATGGATCTCCGCCGCGGTGATCCCGCCTTGGGAAATTTCGATCGCCGCCTCGATCATGGACAGGGTGAAGCCCTTTATGCCGAAGCCGAACAACTTGATGTTGCGGGCTTCCAATTCGTGCAGATGGGCCTGCACGTGGTCATGGGGGGCATGGCTATCGAGGATTTCCGACAGCCGGGCCTGGGTATCCTGAAAGCGGCTTTCGCTGTGCCACAGGGTATCGTCCGCATCCAGGGCGACCACTTTGATCATGGCAAACAGTCCGTGCCGTGAGCCAGCGGGCCCAGCCCCAGATGCCGGGCGATGGTCTGGCCCATGTCGGCGAAGCTATCCCGTTGGCCCAGATCGCAAGCCGTAACCTCGGGGCCGAAAAACAGCACCGGCACATGCTCGCGGGTATGATCGGTGCCCGGAAAGGTCGGATCACAGCCATGATCGGCGGTGATCAGGGCCAGATCGCCGG
Organism: Alphaproteobacteria bacterium; assembly: GCA_029937535.1. Classification (GTDB taxonomy): domain Bacteria; phylum Pseudomonadota; class Alphaproteobacteria. The sequence goes on along the minus strand of JAPYPT010000056.1, from coordinate 6,838 downwards.
GCCGCAATCGGGCTTCGAATTCAGGCAGGCGGGCATCGAACGCTTCCAGGGCGGCGGCATATCCGGGAACATCGCGGCGATGGCCGTACAGCATGTCGAAATCCACGAAGTTGGTGAACACCAGGCTGTTTGACCGGGCCTCGTCCACCTGTTCAAGCAGCGCATCGAACAGCGCCATGTTGTCCGGCGCCTTGACGATTTGGGTGATGCCCCGGTGGGCGAATATATCGGCAATCTTGCCCACGGATATGACGCTGCCGCCCTGCCCGGCCAGGCGGTCGAGCAAGGTTTCCCCCGGCGGCGGCGTGGTTAGATCCTTGCGGTTGGCGGTGCGTTGGAAACTGCCGGCGACCGCGCCCACGAAGGGCCGGGCGATGACCCTGGCGATGTTCAGGCTCTCGACCTCCCGCTTGGCGACGGCGCACAGATCATACAATCGCTGCAGGCCGAAATGCTCTTCGTGGGCGGCAATTTGAAAGACCGAGTCGGCGGAGGTGTAACAGATCGGCTTGCCCGAGCGGATGTGCTCCTCGCCCAGTTCGGCGATGATCTCCGTGCCCGAGGCGTGGCGGTTGCCCAGGATACCCGGCAGACCGCACTGCGCGATCAGGCGCGCGATCAGGGCGGCTGGAAAACAAGGTTCGTCATGGGGAAAATAACCCCATTCGAAGGTCACCGGCAGGCCGGCCATCTCCCAATGGCCGCTGGGGGTATCCTTGCCCAGGCTTTGCTCCGCCGCATAACCCCAGGCCCCGGCGGCCGGGCCGTCATAGCCTAGATCAAGCGGCGGCGTGCGGCTGGAGGCGGCGGCGGCGCGGCCCAGGCCCAGGCGGGCCAGGTTGGGCACATGCAGGGGGCGGGCGGCGGCGATATGGCCAAAGGTATCGGCGCCCCCATCGCCGAACGCAGCCGCATCCGCGCTGGCGCCAATGCCAAAGGAATCCATCACCAGGATGAAGGCCCGGCTCATGGCGCCACGATCCGTTCCAGAATAATGGCGCCCGGCTGGCCATCGTCGCCGATACGCACCGCCGCCCTGATGGCGGCAATGGCCGCATCCGCATCGGCCTCGTTGGCGCCGTGGACCATGGCGATGGGCTGGCCTACCTCGACCCGGTCACCCAAGGCACAAACTTCGGTCAGACCCACGGCTGGATCAATGGGATCGGCGGCATCGCGCCGGCCGCCGCCCATGGCCAGCACGGCGATGCCCACGGCCCTGGTATCCATGGCGCTGATCACGCCGGCCCGGGTGGCCACGCAGGGTTTGATCACCGGCGCCCGGGGCAGATACAAAATGGCGTTCTCCACCAGGTCGGCGGGACCGCCCAACTGGCTGACCATGCGGGCGAAGACTTCCAGGGCCCGGCCGGAGGTCAAGGCGTCTTCCGGATTGGCGCTCAGGCCGGTCAGGTCCAGCATTTCGCGGGCCAAGGTCAGGACGACCTCCCTCAGGCGGGGGTCGGGGTTGTCGTTTTGCAAAAATTCAAGTGCCTCGGCGACTTCCAGGGCATTGCCCACATGGCGGCCCAGAACCTGGTCCATGCCGGTGATCAGGGCCCGGGCCGGCAACCCGGCGCCACTGGCCACGGCGACAATGCTTTCCGCCAGCTCCCGCGCCATTTCGATTCTGGCGGCGAAGGCGCCGCTGCCCGTCTTCACGTCCATGACCAGGCCATCCAGGCCGGCGGCCAGTTTCTTGGACAGGATGGAGGCGGTGATCAGGGAGACGGATTCCACCGTCGCCGTGACGTCGCGGATCGAATAGAGCCGGCCGTCGGCGGGCGCCAGATCGCCGGTCTGGCCGATAATGGCGCAGCCGGTTTCCCTCACCACTTTCTGGAACAGGGCTCGCTCCGGCGTGCTGTTATAGCCGGGGATAGCGTCCAGCTTGTCCAAGGTGCCGCCCGTATGGCCCAGGCCCCGCCCCGAAATCATGGGCACGAAGCCGCCGCAGGCCGCGACGATGGGCGCCAGCATGAGACTAACCTTGTCGCCCACACCGCCCGTGGAATGTTTGTCCACCACCGGCCCCGGCAAGTTCAGACCGGACCAGTCAATGACCTTACCGGATTGGGTCATGGCCCTGGTCAGGGTCACCCGCTCCGCCATGTTCATGCCCTGAAAAAACACCGCCATGGCGAAGGCGGCGATCTGCCCATCGCCAATATCGCCGCTGGTCAGGCCTTCGACCATGAAGGCGATCTCCTGCTCGGACAAAATCTCGCCGTCCCGTTTGCGGCGGATGATTTCCTGGGGCAGCAGGCTCATGGGCCATACCCTTCCAGGCCATATCCTTCCAGGAAGGCGGTCAGCAACTGCTGCACCTTGTCCGTGGCCAGGGCGGCGTTTCGTTTGGTTTGTTCGTGGCTCAGCTTAAAAGCGCTCATCCCCGCCGCCTTGTTGGTGATGATGGATAGACCGGCAACCCGCAGGCCGGCGTGGCGGGCCAGAATAACCTCCGGCACCGTGGACATGCCCACCGCATTGGCGCCCAAAATGCCGGCGGCGCGCACCTCGGCCGGGGTTTCGAACTGCGGTCCGGCAAACCAGGCATAAACACCCTGATGCAAGGGTAAATCGATCCGGCCCGCCAGCTCGACCAATCGTTGCCGCAGGGCGGGATCGTAGGCATCCACCAGATCCACGAAGCGGTCATCGCCAGGCTCGCCGAACAGGGGCGACTGGCCGGTGAAATTCAGGTGGTCGGTCAAGACCATGACGCTGCCCGGCTCCATATCGCCGTCCAGACCTCCCGCGGCATTGGTCAACAGCAGGGTTTCACAGCCCAGCCCGGCCAAGGTGCGCACCGCCACCTTCATGGCATCGGCCCGGCCGGTCTCGTACAGATGCGCCCGGCCGTCCAGCAGCGCCACCGGGGTCTCGCCGGCCCGCGCCAAAACCAATCTGCCGCCATGGCCGCTGACCCCTGGCTTGGGGAAGCCGGGCAGATCTTCATAGGGTATGGTAACCGCCTCCGCCAAATGATCGGCCAGGCCGCCGAGGCCGGAGCCCAGTATCACGGCCACCCGTGGCTCAAATCCGGGGTGCCTTTGCCCGATGACCGCAAGCGCCGTCATGACAGATTTTCCGGGCCGAAGGATTGCGGCAATAATTCCGCCAGGGTCATGGTCAGTTGCACGCCGTCCGGCGTGGCCATATGGACCGGGATATCGGGCCCGGCGAATTCGCGGATGCGCTGGCGGCAGCCGCCGCACGGCGTGATGGGTTCGTCTGAGACGCCAACCACCAGAACCTCGATGATTTTTGTTTCACCCGCCCCCACCATGGCCGCGATGGCGGCGGTTTCGGCGCAAATACCCTCGGGGTAGGCGGCGTTCTCTATATTGCAGCCGCCGTATATGCGGCCGCTTTCGCCGCGCACGGCGGCGCCGACCTTGAACTTCGAATAGGGCGCATGGGCCCGCTCCCGGGCGGCGCAAGCTGCCTGTAATAATTCGTCGGCCATGCCTAATGCTCCTTCACGTAGGGAATGCCAGAGGCCTTGGGCGCGACGGCCCGCCCGATGAAGCCGGCCAGCAGCACCACGGTTAGGATATAGGGCAGGGCCTGGATGAATTGTACCGACATCTCCCCGATCAGCGGTAACTCCACCCCCTGGATGCGGATCGCGACGGCGTCCAGGAAACCGAACAGCAGGCAGGCAAACAGAACCGGAACCGGGCGCCATTTGCCGAAGATCATGGCGGCGAGGGCGATGAAGCCCTTGCCGGCGGTCATTTCCCGCAGAAACCCAGCACCGTGCCCCGTGGAGAGATAACTGCCGGCGATGCCGCACAGAATGCCGCAAATGATCAGCGCCAGGTAGCGCATGCGGATGACCGATATCCCGGCCGTGTCCACCGCCGCCGGGTTCTCCCCCGTGGCGCGGAGGCGCAGCCCGAACCGGGTGCGGTAAACCATCCACCAGACCGTGGGCACCGACAGGAAGGCCAGATAGACCAGGACATTATGACCGCTGAGCAGCTCGGAATAGAGATGGCCCAGCAGGGGTATGTCCGCCACCGCCTCGGCGCCGGGGAAGGTCAGGGAACTAAAGCGCGCATCGCCGGTCAGGGGCGGTGTTTGCCCGCCCATGGAAAACCAGGAAATGCCCAACAGAACGGTCAGGCCCGAGGCCAGTATATTGATTGCCACGCCGCTGACGATCTGGTTGCCGCGATGGGTGATGCAGGCAAAACCATGCAGCAAGGCCAACAGGACGGAAACACCCATGCCGCCCAGCAGGCCCAGCCAGGCGGAGCCGGTGAGGGCGGCGACGGTGGCGGCGGCGAAGGCTGCCGCCAGCATCTTGCCCTCCAGCCCGATGTCGATGACGCCGGAGCGTTCCACCACCAGGCCCGCCAACGCGGCCAGGATCAAGGGCACCGAGACGCGGATGGTGGCATCGAAGGTCAATATGATCAGCAGGAAATCTTCCGCCATGACCTACGCCTCCACCGCCCCGGGCGCCGCCAGGGCCAGATAGATCCGCTCCGCCGGGCCGCGCAGCATGTAGCTCAAGGCGCCGGAGAACAGTACGACAAGGCCCTGGATAACCACGATCAAGTCCGGCGTGAAGGCGGAGTTCTCGAACGCCAGTTCCGCCCCGCCCTGATACAGCGCGCCGAACAACAGCCCCGCCAGGATGATGCCCACGGGGTGATTGCGGCCCATCAAGGAGACGGCGATGCCGGTGAAGCCATAGCCGGCGGCGAAATCCAGCAGCAATTTATGATGCACGCCCATGATCTCGTTGATGGCAACGAAACCTGACAGACCGCCAGATATGCACATGGTGACGATGATAATGCGCGCGGGCGGCATGCCTGCATAGACCGCCGCCGACATATTCGCGCCCACCGCCCGGATCTCATAGCCCCAGCGGGTATGCCAGATCAGACCCCAGACCAGAACGCAACAGATCAGGGCCCAGACGATGGACAGGTTCAGTGGCGACTGCGCCACCTCGAAACCGAACCAGCCCAGAACCTCGTGCATATGGGGCAGCCAGGCGGAGGTGGCGAATTCCCGGCTTTCGGGCGACATCTGCCCCGGCTGGATCAGCACATTGACCAGCAGATAGACCATCAACGAGGCGGCGATGAAGTTGAACATGATGGTGGTGATAACGATGTGGCTGCCGCGCTTGGCCTGCAAATAGGCCGGGATATAGGCCCAGGCCGCGCCGAACAGCGCCGCCGCCACGATGCAGACCGGCAGCAACAGGACGAAGGGCAGATATTGATCAAGGGCCAGGCAGGCCAGCGCCACGCCCAGACCGCCGATATAGGCCTGGCCCTCGCCGCCGATGTTGAACAGGCCGGCATGAAAGGCCACCGCCACCGCCAGGCCGGTAAAGACGAAATTCGTGGTGTAGTAAAAGGTATAGCCCAGGCCCTCCTGATAGCCGAAGGCGCCGCGCAGCATGATCCAGGTGGCCTCGAAGGGGTCCTGGCCCAAGGCCGCGATCAACAATCCCGAGACAATGAAGGCCAGGGCCACGTTGATCAGGGGCAGCAAGCCGATATCGACCCAGACCGGCAGCTTGGCCTGCGCGCTAGCCATGGGACGTCTCTATCTTGAGCGGCAAAGGCGACGGTAAACCCAACTCTACCGTCGCTCCCGCCTTCGCGCTAGTTGTTGAGATGGATTGCCGGGTCAAGCCCGGCAATGACGAAATAGAGAAAAACTGTCTGAAAACTGCTAATATCGTCATGCCCGGACTTGATCCGGGCATCCAGGGCCACGAGGCAAATCGGTACAAGTTTGACCAATGGTTCGAGTCATGACGATGACTTGAAATTAGACCGGACAACAGTGCGCATTCGCGGGAATGACGACGTTGGCGGGCTTGATGGTTATGGCGCTTCAATTTCATCACTATCACGCCGTCTCCGCTTCCAGCGCGTTGGCCATCATCAGGCCGATGGTGCGGGCGTCCGCATCCGCGCCTGCCACCTCGCCGACGATACGGCCCTCGAACATCACCACGATGCGGTCGCTGAGCGACAGGATCTCCTCCAGCTCCACCGAGACCAGCAGCACGCCGCAGCCGCCATCGCGCATGGCGATCAATTGGCGGTGAATGAATTCAATGGCGCCGATGTCGACGCCGCGGGTGGGTTGGCCGACCAGCAGAATCTCGGGCCGGCGCTCGATCTCCCGCGCCAGCACGAGCTTCTGCTGATTGCCGCCGGAAAAACTGTCCGAGGCCAGTTGCGGATTGGGCGGGCGCACATCGAAGCGGGCCATCTTGCCAATGGTATCTTTGATAATGGCCTCGGTCTTCAACAGCACGGGGCCGGTGTAGGCGGGGTCGTTGTGATAGCCCAGGATCGCCGTCTCCCACGCCGCGAAGGGGGCGATTATGCCCATGCGCTGGCGGTCCTCCGGGACATGGGCCAGACCAAGGTGGCGCATTTCGCCTGGGTCGCTGGGATGTTCGTGGTCGATCACCCGGTCATGGATGGTCAGGGTGCCGTCATCGGGAACCTGAATGCCCGACAGCACGTCCAGCAGTTCGCTCTGTCCGTTTCCGGTTACGCCTGCCACACCGACAATCTCGCCGGCCCGCACTTCGAAACTGACATGATCCAGGCGCATCACGCCGGCATCGTCAATTTGGGTCAGATTCTCCGCCCGCAAAACCACCTCGCCCGGCTGGGCCGACGTCTTCTCGACGCGCAACAGCACCTCTCGGCCGACCATCAGTTCAGCCAGCTCCTCCCGCGTGGTCTGGGTGGTTTCCCGGTGCGCCACCATCTCGCCCGCCCGCATCACCGAGACATTGTCGGTGATGGCCATGATCTCCTGCAGCTTGTGGGTTATCAAGATC
>JAPYPT010000055.1 GCA_029937535.1 Alphaproteobacteria bacterium | reverse complement strand
AGGAATGGTGGCGTGATTTCCTCGCCCAACAGCAAGGCGCCCAGGGCCGTGGCGACCACCGGGCCCAAGGCCAGAAATATGGCAACGCGGGTTGGCGTGGTGTGCTTCAAGGCAAACAACCAGGCGTAATAACCCAAGCTCGAGGCGAGGCCGATGAACAGGACGGCCAACCATCCGGCCATGGAAAATTGCGGCGGCTGGGCAAAAAAACCTTCGCCGGCGGCGGGCAGGATCAAAAACAACACGGATGCGAACATGGCAAATACGCTGACCTGCAGCGGTGGATACTTCTGCAAATAGGGCCGGTAAAACACCGAGCAGACCGCCCCTGTCAGGGCCGACGCCAACACCGCGATGACACCCCGGATCATCTCCGGGCCGCAATCGGGCACGGCGAAACTGCCCGAGACGGCAAGTCCGACCCCGGCAATGGTCAGGGTAACGCCGGCCGCCTTGGCCAGGCTCATCGTCTCCAGGCGCAGAGCGGCGGCGAGCACCATGGTCATCAGGGGAAAACTGGCGAACAGCAAGGCGCCCAGGCCGGCGCCCACATATTGCAGGCCATAGTTCAACAAGGCGATCAAGATACCGAATTGTCCGATGCCCAACAGGGCGATGGGCACCAGATCACGGCCCGCGAACGGCCGGCGCCGGATCATCCCGAAGGCCGGGAGCAAGCCGAGCGTACCAATACCGTAGCGCAGCAGGGCAAGGGAGGCCGGATCGGTCTGGGCAATAACGAAGCGGGTCGCCACCATGGCCGCGCCCACCAATATGCCCATGACCGCGCCGGCCATGACGGCCAGCCATTCTTCGCGGCTCAAAGCGTCAGGTCCCAGGTCTCGGCGACCAGATCAACGCCAAAATCGTGGCCGGTTTCCGCTCCAACCAGTTCAAACCCAGCGCTGGCGTACAGGCCGCGCGCGGCAATTTGCACATCATTGGTCCACAGGGTCATTTTCTTGTAGCCGGCGCGCCGGGCGAAATTCAGACATTCGTTCAACAAAGCGCGCCCCAGGCCGAGGCCATGGGCCCTTTCGTCGACGATCATCAGGCGCAGCTTGGAGACCTCGCCGTCCACCTTCACAACGAAGGCCGAGCCTCTGAATTCGCCGTCAACCTCGGCAATGAAACTGCCCTCACAGGCCGGGTCGAAGTCGATGATAAAATCCGCCGCGATCCTGGCGACCAGGGCCTCGAACGTCTCGTCCCAGCCGAACATCGCCGGATAAAGCCGCCCGTGTAGGGCAATAACATCGCCCATGTCGCCGGGCCGGTGTGGCCGCAGGACAAAGGCCCTTGCGTTATTGTCGGGTGGCGACAACAGGGTTTGTATGCGGGTCATGGCCGCGATCAGGCGTTCCTGATCCGCCTCGACGAGGGGTGCCAGCAGTTTTCCGTTTTCCTGGCGGGAAAGCTGCTCCAGGATCGTGAATTCGGCCCGCCCGGCGGCACTCAGGTTTAGCAGGCTTACACGACGGTCTTGGTCACCGGGACGTTTGTCCACCAGGCCCCGCGCGCCCAGGCCCCTCAGGATGCGGCTCAAATAGCCCGGATCGACCCTTAAATCCCGGCATAGCTCCCGCGCCGTGGCCGTGCCACGCGCGTCCAGCTCAAAAAGCACCCTGGCTTCCATTAACGGAAATTTGCTATCCAATAAGCCTTCATGCAGGACGCCGATTTGTTCCGTGTAGAATCTGTTGAAGGCGCGGACCGTTTCGACCCGGTCATCGCCTTGCTTGGCTTTTTTGTACATGAATGTGACATTAGCATAAAATTACTTGCTTTAGTCAACTATTGCCCCGTGCGGAACCCCACCATGGAACCATGGCCCTCAATCCCGGCGGAACTGTTTGGCCAGTGCCAGGCTTTGTTTTTGGTAGTTGGAGCCGATGTCCTGGCCGTAGATGCGGTCGGGGACCGAGGTGAGGCGTTCGTAGACCAGGCGGCCCACGGTCTGGCCGTGTTCCAGCAGGAAGGGCACATCGTGGCTGCGCACCTCCAGCACCGCGCGGGTGCCCTCGCCCCCCGCCTCGGCCCAGCCGAAGCCAGGATCGAAGAAGCCGGCATAATGCACCCGGAATTCGCCCACCAGGGTATCGTAGGCAACCATTTCGGCAGCGTAATGAGGCGGTACCGAGACCGCCTCGCGGGAGGCTAGGATATAGAAATCATCCGGGTTCAGCACCAGGCCGGACTCGGTGCCCGTACCCGCGTGGATCGGTTCCCAAAAATCCGCCGGGTCGTAATGGTTGATTTTTTCAATGTCGATCAGCGGCGCATGGGGCCGGGCCTTGTAACCGATCAGGCCGTTCTTGCCGCCGGTCTGTCCACTGCCCTGCAGGTCCACGGTCAGGGCGATGCCGCCCGAGATGTTCTCCTCGCCCGCCTTGCCGTGGACCAGGGGCGAAATTTGATGCAGGCGGCCCAGTTCGGCGTCGGAAAGGCGATGTTCACCGCGCCGCAGGCGCAGTTGGTTCAACCGAACGCCGGTTCGGACCAGGATCGAGAAGGTGCGCGGGGCAATCTCGGCATACAGCGGGCCGTCATAGCCGCCATCGACCCGGTCGAATTCGCTGGCCCCGTCGGTGATCAGCCGGGTGAAGACATCCAGGCGGCCGGTGGAGCTTTTCGGATTGGCGATGGCGGAAAGGCGTTGCGGCAAGGACAGCCGCTCCAACAGCGGCACAATATAAACGCAGCCCCGCTCCAGCACCGCGCCCTGGGTCAGGTCGATTTGATGCATGGTGAATTGTTCGATTTTCCGCGCCATGGGGTTGCCGGGGCCCGGCAGGAAGGAGGCGCGGACGCGGTAGGCCACCGTGCCCAGGCGCAAATCCAGGCTGGAGGGTTGCACCTGGCCATCCAGCAGCGGCTGCGCGGCGGTAATCTCGCCATCTTGCCACAGGGCCGAAATCGCCTGGCAGGGCAAGATCCCGGTAGCCCCCGCCACACCGGACGTTGCGGAGGTGGCGGCCTTCGTTAGGTTGTCCTGTTCGGTCACCGCGATGCTCATTCCATTGGCCTTTACTGCTCTGGTCCTGGTCCCAGAATACACCAAAAGGCTTGTAATTTCAATAGCTTGCGCAAATACTCCAGGGCAATAGATCCACAGTCAAGAGCGTAAATTGGCCCTATGCGAAGGGCAGTGGGCACAATAACATAGGCCATTGCTCCCCGTCATTAAGGCAACTCACAGGCCCGTGCCTAGGTCTTACCCACAACCCAGCCCCAGAGGAAACCGCGCCATGATCGTCAAGGACATCCGCACCACCGCCCTATCCATTCCCTTCACCGATCCGCCCCGGTGGAGCGCCGATTACAACCGGCCGCGGGAAATCTTGGTGGTCGAGATCGAAACCGCCTCGGGCATCACGGGCATGGGCTATCTCATGGTCTTGTCGGGCGGCCTGCGGACCATTCAGGCCTGTATCGAGGAACTGGTGGCGCCCGTGGTGCTGGGCCGCTCGATCGCCTCGGTGGAGGCGATCTGGCAGGATATCTGGCAGGCGACCTATTGGGTCGGGCGCGGCGGCGTCAGCGTGTTCGCGCAATCGGCCATCGATATCGCGCTCTGGGATGCCTTGGGCAAACAGGCCGGCCTGCCGCTTTACCAGCTTTGGGGCGGGGCGCGGGGGGACGATGCCATTCCCTCCTATGGCTCGGGCTGCTGGCGGGGCCTGGGGCGGGACGGCATGATCGAGAAGGCCCAGGCCTATGTGGCCGATGGCTTTGACGCCATCAAGATGCAGACCGGGCATATGTACGACCACGCAACGGATGTCGCCAACGTGGCCGCCATGCGGGGCGCCTTGGGCGACGGTGTCGCGATCATGGTCGATGTCAACATGGCCTGGACGGCGGACGAGGCGATCATCGTGGGCCGGCGCCTGGATGACTACGACATCCACTGGCTGGAGGAACCGGTGGTGGCGGAGGATTTCGCCGGTTATTTCCGCATCGCCGATGCCTTGAAAACCCGCGTGGTGGGCGGCGAGAGCCACTTCACCCATTACGATCTGGCGCCGTTTTTCGAGACCCCGAAAATCCCCATCCTGCAGCCCGACATGATGCGCGGCGGTCTGACCCAGATGCGCCGGATCGCCACCCTGGCGCACGCCAAGGGCATCCGCATCGCGCCGCATCTGTTTCATGAACTGATGGTCCAGGTCATGGCCGCCATCCCCAATCCGGACGTGCTGGAATATATCAATTTTCTGGACGATGTCTGGGTCGATCCGGTCCTGCCCGAGGGTAATTTATTGACCCCGCCCAACCGCCCCGGCCACGGCCTGGCCTTCAAGGAAGAGGTCCTGAAGGATTTCGAGGTCAAGCCTTAGGCTTTTTATGCGGCGACTTATGCGGCGACGGAATAAATAATTAAGCCTTTGTTAGAAAAAAGATAAACGATGAAAACTGCCGATATAATTACTACGTCACTGCATTAAGGAGTCACCGCATTAAGGGTCTGTTTAACGGCGGTGGCGAGATCTTCGATGGTGAAGGGTTTCATCAGCACATCGTGGATCAGCACGTCCAGGTTATGGGCCCGGCGTTTCTGTTCGGCGTAACCGGTCATCATCAAAATCCGCAGATCGGGATAGTCGCGGGAAGCCTTGAGGGCCAACGCGATGCCGTCGACAATGGGCATGACGATGTCGGTTAACAGCAGATCGAAGCTATGCTGGCTCAAGGCCTCCAGCGCCTCTGAGCCGTTAACCACGGCCGTGACCTCATGGCCGTGCATTTCCAGCACCCGGATGACCAGGTTACGGACCGACTCCTCGTCCTCCGCTATCAGGATTTTCGCCACAGCTCTCCCCGGCGCGCACCGCCTCAATCGGTCGATATGGTGCCGATGTACGGCAATTCACGGTAATAATGGGCATAATCCAGGCCATAGCCAACGACAAACGAATCGCCTATGGAAAACCCCACATAGTCGGCATTTACATCGATCTTGCGTTTTTCCGGCTTGTCCAGCAGAACGCACAACTGCACCAGCGCGGCCCCGCGGTCCTGCAATAGTTCGCGGGCAAAGGCCAGGGTGCGGCCCGATTCCAGGATATCATCGATCAGCAGAATTTTCGCGCCCCGCACATCGTCGGAAATATCCCGGGTAATGGCGACCTTGCCGCTGCTTTCCGTTCCCGTGCCGTAGCTGGACAAGGTCATGAAATCGATCCGCGGATGCACCCCGAAATGATGCAGGGCACGCAACAGATCGGCGGTGAAGACAAAACTGCCCTTCAAGACCGCGACCACCATGATGTCCGGCCCCAGGGTATCGGCAATATCGGCGGCCAGGGTGCCGACACGGGCGCCGATCTCGGCCGCGGAGTACATCACATCCACCGTTCCCGGCGGCCGTTTCGTGGCATCGAAGCCGCCACCTGTATTGCCGCCTGAACTGTCGCCGGCGCCGCTCATGGCTGCACCAGGAATGTTACCGTAAGGCTGCGGGCGCCGTCGGGCGGATCGGCCAGGCGGGTCGAAAACGCGGTCGCTTCACCTGGGTCCAAACTATTCTTGGCCGTGGTTACGGTCCAGCGAAACAGGCGGCGGTCATTTTCGTCATGTATGGCGACCCGCAGGCGCGGCACGGATTGCGGTTTCAGGGAAGTATTGGTGACCTCGCCCCGCACGACCAGCACCGGCTTGCCCTTGTTGCGCGTGTGTTCCCATTTGACATTTTGGATGGCCAGGCCGACTTTTTCGGCGACCGGTCCGAGCTTTAACAAGGCATAAAGCTGCCCCGCCGGCGGCCAGATTTCGACGATCTTCGCCTGATAGAAAAAACCGCCCGCTCCAATGGCGGCCAGGATGAGGATGAGAACCAGCCAACCGACAAAGCCACCCTTGCCGCCGCCGCTCTCCGCCCCGCGGTCGGCCCGCGCCGCCGCGCGGTTGCGCCGGGAAGATTCGCCTCCCGGTTTAGCGTCTTCGGCCGCCGCGGAACCCTCTTCATCGCCCTGATCGGGATCACCATCGTCAGGGGCGGAAAATTCGCTATCGTCGGTGTCGGCGGGTGCGGGTGCGGGGGGCGGCGGTGGCGCCTCTTCCTCAACGGGCAACTGGTGCCAGCTATTGCCACAATTGGCGCAACGAACCTTGCGCCCCTTCTCGCCCAGGGCGGTGATGGGAACGTTGAAACGCGTCTGGCAGGCGGGGCAGGTTAGGATCATTCAATCTACCGAAAGACCAAGCCAAGATGTTATAGGAACAACATTACAACGAGGCAAGGTCACACTGACCAGGACACTGGTATCCCGCGGACCATAAGGCCCGGGCCTTCGACCCTGGACCCCGGACCTTGCACGTGGCATCTTGCCCCCGACTATAGGGAGAGGGTATCGGCAGAGTGATTCGGTTCGAAAATGTTGGTGTCCGTTATGGCGTTGGGCCGGAAGTGCTGCGCGATATCAATCTTCATATTGAGCCCGGCAGCTTCTATTTTCTGACCGGTGCCTCGGGCGCCGGCAAGTCTTCGTTGTTGAAGCTTATGTATTTGGCCCTGTATCCCTCGCGCGGTTATATGCGGATCTTTGGCGAGGACATCGTGCGTGTTCATAGGCGCAACCTGCCCGAACTACGCCGGCGTATTGGCGTGGTGTTTCAGGATTTCCGCCTGTTGAGCCATCTATCCATCTTCGACAACGTGGCCCTGCCCCTGCGCATCGCCGGCGAGGATGAGCAGCGCACCCGCAATAATGTTTCCGAGCTGTTGGATTGGGTCGGCCTTGGCGCGCGCCTGAACGACAGTCCCGATACCTTGTCGGGGGGCGAACAGCAACGGGTGGCGATCGCCCGCGCGGTGATCTCGAAACCCAGCCTGTTGCTGGCGGACGAGCCCACGGGCAATGTGGATGACCGCATCGCCTATCGTCTGGTACGGCTGTTCGAGGAACTGCACCGCTCCGGCACCGCCGTCGTGGTGGCCACCCATAACGATGCCCTGGTCCGGCGATTTTCCCATCCCATTCTTGTGCTGGAGGACAGCGTCCTGCGCGGGCCCGCCGACGATGTCTACGATGCCGGCGACACTGGGAAAATTGGATAAGCCGTCATGGCGGGACCTGATCTGATACCCGATTCGGAAGGTGCCGGACGTTTCCTGCCCTGGGTGGTGGCGGTCATGGTTTTTTTCGCGGCCCTGGCGGGCGCCGCCGGACTGGCCCTCAATCAAGCCACCGGCACTTGGCGCAATGACCTGGCAAACACAATCACGGTGGAAATTTCGCCCGAAGACGGCGACCTGGCCCGCGTCGCGGCGGTGACCAAGGCGCTGGGCGAAACGGCGGGCATCGAGGAGGTGCGGCCCTTGGCGGTGGCGGAAATCGCCAAATTGCTACAGCCCTGGCTGGGCGGAAGCAATCTGATCAGTGAACTGCCCCTGCCTCATTTGATCGATGTGCGGCTATCCCCCAACCAGCCCGCCGATCTGTCGCTGTTGGCAAAGCGGCTGGCCGCCATCGGGCCCGGCATTCGCATCGACGATCACAAAATCTGGCTGGGCAAGCTGATAAGATTAAGCCAATCCCTGCAATGGATGATGCTGGCCTGTCTGGCAATGATCTGTTTCGCCACCTGTTCCGTGGTTATTTTCGGCACCCGGGCGGCCTTTGCCGCGCATCTGGAAGTGGTCAAGTTATTGCATGTCATGGGCGCGCGGGACGGCTATATCGCCCGGCTGTTCCTCTGGCGGGCCATGACCATGGGCTTGAAAGGCGGTTTGATCGGGTTGGCCGTGACCGCCGTCGCGCTGTTTGCGCTGTCTCGCCTGGCGGCCGATCTGGAGGGTCCGCTGTTCGGTAATCTGACCCTTACGCCGCTTGGTCTTTTGTCGTTGGCCACCTTGCCGCTGCTGGCGGCATTGCTGACCGCGCTGACCGCCCGGCGCACGGTTTTACGCGAACTGTCGCGGATGCCTTGAACCATGAGTACTGGCAGAGGCACGCGCCGATCATGGTTAAGCCGGGGCCTCGCCTGGGGCGTCCTTGCCATGGTTCTGTTGTGGTTGGGCGGATTTCTGCAGTTCACATCGCATCTGCTCCAGCAGACCAGCCAGCGGCTGGGGCCCGGCGACGCCATCGTGGTGCTGACCGGGGGCACGGGACGGCTGCGGGAGGGTCTCGAAATGCTGGCTGCGGGCAAGGGCGCGCGGCTGTTGATTTCCGGCGTCAAGACCGGCATTTCGGCGGCGGAGTTGCGGACCCAACAGGCCGCGGCGGCCGATATGTTCAGTTGCTGCATCGATCTTGGCTATCAGGCCCACGATACCCGTGGCAACGCCATCGAGACGGCATTGTGGATGCAGCGCCATGGCTTTGAAAGCCTGCATGTGGTGACCGCTTCCTACCATATGCCGCGCAGTTTGTTGTTGTTCCAACAGGCCATGCCGCGGGTGGTTCTGCACCCCAATCCGGTCTTTCCGAAACAGGTGAAATTGGCGCAATGGTGGCTGTATCCCGGCACTTTTAAATTGTTGGCGGTGGAATACAGTAAATATTTGATCTCCCTGTTCAGGGTGCGGCTGACCGATCCGGCCGCCTCGTAGGAAACGCTCATGGCCATGATTCGCTCCAATCTGTTCAATCTGTCGTTCTATGTCTGGTCGGTGTTCATGGTGGTTCTGTTCGCGCCCGCCCTGTTGCTGCCCTATCAGGTCACCGTCTGGGGCCAGCGCCAGTGGGCCAGGGGGGTCAATTTTCTGATGCGCCTTGGCGCCGGCATCAACGTTGAATACCGTGGCCTGGAACACCGCCCCACGGGCGGCGCCATCGTCGCCGCCAAGCACCAATCGGCCTGGGATACCCTGATCTGGCACGCCATCCTGGACGATCCGGCAATGGTCATGAAGCGGGAGCTGCTGGGGATACCCATCTATGGCTGGATGTGCCGCAAGACCCGCATGATCGCCGTGGACCGCAAGGCCGGCACGACAGCCTTGCGCGCCATGCTGCAGGACGGGAGGGAGGCGGTGGCGTTGGGCCGGCCCATCGTGATTTTCCCCCAAGGCACCCGGGTGGCGCCCGGCGCTTCGGTCAAGGATGTACCTTATCATCCAGGCGTCTCGGCGCTGTACCGGGGCCTGGACGTGCCGGTGGTGCCGGTGGCGCTCAACTCCGGCCTGTTCTGGCCCCGGCGGAAATTCATGCGCCGGCCCGGCACCATCATCCTGGAGTTTCTGGAACCCATCGCCCCCGGTCTGCCCCGCAAGGAATTCGATGCTTTGTTGAAGGACCGCATCGAAGGTGCTACATCCGCCCTTGAATTAGAGGCCGGCATTGAAAAATGACCAGCTGTATGGGATAAATTCATATTAGCACATAACAAGAACATCTGATAGAATTCACGGCCATCATAACGAGGTTCCGATGCCAACCGTCGCGCCAATTTCCCAACAAATCTGGGATATGAAATACCGCCTACGCGGCGCCGATGGCCAGGCGCTGGACGACACCATTGAAGATAGCTGGCGCCGGGTGGCGGGCGCCCTGGCGGCGGCGGAGAGCGAGCCGGAGGCTTGGGCCGGGGAATTCTTCGCGGCGCTGGATGATTTTCAGTTTCTGCCGGCGGGCCGCATCCTGGCCGGCGCCGGCGCGGGACGCAATGTGACGCTGTTCAATTGCTTCGTCATGGGCACCATTCCCGACGATATGTCCGGCATCTTCGAAAACCTGCGCGAAGCCGCCCTGACCATGCAGCAGGGCGGCGGCATCGGCTACGATTTCTCCACCCTGCGGCCCAATGGGGCGCCGGTGGAAGGGGTAGGCGCCGATGCCTCGGGCCCCCTGACCTTCATGGACGTCTGGGATGCCATGTGCCGGACCATCATGTCGGCCGGACATCGCCGGGGCGCCATGATGGCCACCCTGCGTTGCGACCATCCCGATATCGAGGCGTTCATCGAGGCCAAACAGGATCCCGGCCGCCTGCGCATGTTCAACCTCTCGGTGCTGGTCACGGATGCCTTCATGACCGCCGTCAAGAATGACGCCCCCTGGGAGCTGCAATTCGCCGGCCGCACCTACCGCAGCATCCGCGCGCGTGATTTGTGGGACAGCATCATGCGCGCCACCTATGCCTACGCCGAACCCGGCGTGATCTTCATCGACCGCATAAATCAACGCAATAATTTGGCGTATTGCGAGGAAATTAACTCAACAAACCCGTGCGTCACGGGAAACACCTGGATCGCGACGACTGATGGACCGAAACAGGTCAATGATCTGCTAGGCCGGCAATTCTCCGCCCTGGTGCATGGTCAACCGCATGTGTCGGCAAGCGCTGGATTTTTTAACACCGGTGAAAAGGAGGTCCTCCGCCTCCGAACGAAATGCGGATTTTCGTTGCAATTGACCGGCAACCATCTCGTTCACACCGCCACGCGGATGACTCGCGCCAAGATCGATTGGTCCTGGCGTGCCTGCGGGGACCTCAAGCCGGGCGATATTATTGCCCTGCATGACCATCGGTCGTTTTCAGAATGGCGTGGTGACGGCCATCAGGAAGAAGGCTATTTGATCGGGTTGCTGGTTGGCGACGGCACATTGAAGTCGGACAAGGCGGTTCTGTCGGTCTGGCCAGGGCGGGCGGTCGCCAATGGCACGGTCGAGCGGCCGGGCACCTTGGCTGTCATGGAGCGCGCCCTAGAAGCTGCCAAATCCATGCCCCATCGGTCGGATTTCACGGGCTGGACGGCTGTGGCGGGCCGCGGCGAATATCGAATGTCCCTGGCCGCGGTCCGGCACAGAGCGCACGATCTCGGCCTCCGTCCCGGACACAAAGTGGTCACGGCGGAAATTGAACGTACTTCGAGTGCGTTTTATCGCGGCTTCCTCGGCGGGTTTTTTGATGCTGACGGCAGCATTCAAGGGACTCAGCAAAAAGGTGTGAGTATCAGGCTGGCGCAAAGCGACCTGGAAACGCTCGCCGCCGTTCAACGCATGTTGATGCGCCTTGGCATCGCCTCGACCGTATATCCGGAAAGACGGCCCGCCGGGCCCAGACTGCTTCCCGATGGCAAGGGCGGCAGCCGCGAATATCAGTGCAAGGCCAATCATGAGTTGGTGATCGCAAATGAAAATGTCGGCCGGTTTGCCGATCTGGTCGGCTTCACGGACAGTGTCAAGGCAGGTCAGCTTGCAACGATTATTGCCGGCTATCGGCGGACGCCAAATCGCGAACGGTTCGTGGCGACTGTCGAGAGCATTGAACTCGATGGCGTCGAGCGGGTCTACGATGTCCAAATTCCGGGCATTAATGCCTTTGATGCCAATGGCTTGGTTGTTCACAATTGCGGCGAACAGCCGCTGCCCCCTTATGGCGCCTGTTTGCTGGGTTCGATTAATTTGGCCCGTCTGGTGCGGCAGCCGTTCGAGGCGGCGGCGGCGCTGGATCTTGATGCCCTGCGGGATCTGGTGAAGGTGGCGGTACGCATGCTGGATAACGCCATTGATGTCTCCCGCTTTCCGCTTCCCGAGCAGGAGAACGAGGCCCGGGCCAAGCGGCGCATCGGCCTGGGCGTGACCGGACTGGCGGATGCGCTGATTTTCTGCCGGGCGCGCTATGGCTCGGACCAGGCGGTGGCGTTGACGGAAACCTGGCTGGCGGAAGTGCGCCGGGCGGCCTATTTGGCCAGCGTGGAACTGGCCCGGGAAAAGGGCCCCTTCCCCCTGTTCGAGCGGGAGGCTTATCTGGCCGGCGAAAGCATCGGGGAACTTGACGCCGATGTGCGCGCGGCCATTGGTGAACACGGCATCCGCAACGCGCTGTTGACCTCCATCGCGCCGACGGGAACGACTTCCATTTTTGCCGACAATGTGTCTTCCGGTCTGGAGCCGGTCTTCGCCTTTACCTACCGCCGACACGTCACCATGCCCGACGGCGGCCGGCGGGAGGAAGCGGTCTCTGACTATGCCTACCGGCAATACCGCGCGAAATTCGGCGAGGCGGCGCAACTGCCGGACTACTTCGTCACCGCCGCCGCCCTGCCGCCCTCGGACCATGTGCGCATGCAGGCAGCCGTGCAAACCTATATCGACGCCTCGATCTCCAAGACCATCAACCTGCCCGAGGATATCTCCTTCGAAGCCTTCAGGGAGGTCTATATGCTGGCCTACGACACGGGCTGCAAGGGCTGCACCACCTATCGGCCGAACGAGGTAACGGGGGCGGTGCTGGAGGCGGAGACGGAGGCCAAACCGCTGTTGCCGGTGGAGCCGGAATTGCCCCTTGAGGCGCCCGAGGCCCGGCCCCGCGATGAGCTGGATGCGGGCGGCGTGGTCTATATGACCCAGCCCCTGGACCGCCCCGGCGCCCTGTTGGGCCGGACCTACAAGATCAATTGGCCGGAAAGCGATCACGGCATCTACATCACCATCAACGACATCGTCCAGGATGCCCGCCTGCGTCCGTTCGAGGTGTTTATCAACTCCAAGAACGTGGAGCATTTCGCCTGGACCGTGGCCCTGACCCGGATGATCTCGGCCGTGTTCCGCCGGGGCGGCGATGTCTCCTTCGTGGTGGAGGAATTGAAGGCGGTGTTCGATCCCCGGGGGGGCTATTGGGTCGAGGGGCGTTATATCCCCTCCCTGCTGGCCGCCATCGGTGAAGTGATTGAGCGGCATATGATCGCCATTGGTTTCATCGTCAACCCCAATGCGGACCCCGAGATGGAGGCGACACCCGTTGCCCTGCCAGTATCTGGTTCAGTATCTGGATCGGCATCCGGGCAAGCGGCCGGTTCGGCATCAAGCGGCGACGATACCGCCCGGTTGCGCGGCTGCCCGAAATGCGGCACGCCGGGCCTAATCCGCCAGGAAGGCTGCGAGACTTGCGTCTCCTGCGGTTATTCCAAGTGCGGATAGGGCCTATCAAATTGTTCTATATTTAACCTCTGGGAGTAGCGGCCATGACCGCACGTTTTGATTTTTCCGGCGCGGAAGTCCTGGTGACGGGCGGCTCGAACGGGATTGGCCTGGCCATCGCCCAAGGCTTTCAGGGCGCCGGGGCCAAGGTGACCATCACGGGAACCAAGTCCGGTGCCGGCGATTATCCCAACGATCTTTCCGCCTTTAGCTTTTACCAAACCGACATGGTGGACGCGGCCGCGGTGGAGGCCCTGGCCGGGCGTTTCGACCGCCTGGACGTGCTGGTCAACAACGCCGGCACGACGTTTCGCGGCGCCGCGGCCCTGGAGCCGGAGAATTTCGAGGCGACCATCGATATCAATCTGAATTCCGTCTATCGGCTATCGCATCGCTTGCAGCCGTTGTTGAAGGTATCGGGCGGTTCGATCATCAATATCGCCTCCATGACCTCATACTTCGGCTCGCCCCGGGGGCCCGGGCTATGGCGCCTCGAAATCCGCCATTCTGCAAATGACCAAAAGCCTCGGCGCCCTGTGGGCCAAGGATGGCGTGCGCGTCAATGCCATCGCGCCGGGCTGGATCAAGACCAATCTCACCGCGCCGATCCAGGATATGCCGGAAATCGCCGATCCCATCATCCAGCGTACTCCCATGGACCGCTGGGGCGACCCGGAGGAGATGGCGGGCACCGCGCTGTTCCTGGCCTCTGGCGACGTCGCCAGCTTCATCACCGGTGTCACCATCCCCGTCGATGGCGGCTATTGCACTCTGTAAAAGGTTTATCGCCGCAACTTATACCAACCTGCAAAAAGCGGGTTTACCGTCCCTTTACCATTTGTTGTCATAATATTTCTCATATGGCGACTGGAAACCAAAGGGTTCGATCCATGCCCCAGGAAATACCCGCGCAGAAAACCATCATTGTTGTCGAGGACGATGCGGTATTATTCGAATCGATCAGACTGCATTTCAAACGCTGTGGCTGGCGCTGCGAATGGTTCGCTTATGCGCCCTCAAGCATGGATGAAGTCCGCGGACTTCGCGCCGATGCGGCGCTTATCGACGTCAATCTTCCCGCCGGCAACGGCATTGACCTGATCAGAAGCATGCGTTCCAGCGGCATCAATTTTCCCATTGTCGTGATGACGGGATACATTGGCGCGGCGGAGCAGGCGCGCGCGTGCGACATCAGGGACCTGCAGGTGCTGATGAAGCCGTTCGATCTACGCAGTCTGCAGGAAACCTTATCGCAAGCCTTGTACACGGTTGCATAAAGCGTTTTCGCCAGGGGCCTATTCACCTTGGCGTCTCCGGCGTTACCAAAAACCACCGCTCGAGGAAACCTTTATCGCCGCGCCTTGATATGGTGCCGCCAAGTTGTCCCACAATGTGAGAAAACCTCACTTTCCGGACATCTTAAATTCATACACTCTCCAAAAAAATTGTACTGTGCGCGAATCCCTTGGTTTTCAGGGGTTTTTTTGTGGAGTAAACGAATATGCTGAAAAGCCTGTTTTTGGTGTTTGTATTCATGATCGGTATGGTTTCATCGGCCCATGCCGTCGAGACGACTCAATTGCTCAAATGGCTGGACGGTGAAAAAGGCAGAGATTGTAGAGCGGCGGCGCTATATCTGAAGGGAATGCACGCCACGCTTGCCTCCGTGAATACGATTTTAGGCGTGCGCAAGCAGAAAAAACTGTTTTGCCGGCCAACCATGACATCGGTGCAGATGGAGAACATTTTGCGCCGTTACGCCAGAAAGGGCGGCGACGACTATCCGGGAAAATCCGACGCGGCGGTCGCCCTGGTTTTCGCCCTTCAACGCGCCTTCCCCTGCAAAAATTAAACCGCGCCACCCTCACCGCGCATTTACTGGCGGCCTGCCTGGGCAAGGAGCAATAATTCCGACGCCTTCCTCAGGACAGCCCGGAATAACCGTTCAAGCGAGTAGCGCCTCGGCGCGTTCGCGCAGGTCGTCGGCGATGCGGGAGGGGCGGCGGGCGTCGAGGTCAAGCTGCACGCCGAACTGGCTGAGGGTAGCAAGAACAACGCCGGTGTCGCCGTCGCGCATGCGATGACAGAAACGCACGGAAGAGCCGCCAAGTTGCGCGATACAGCTTTCAATATCGATCAGGTCGCCGGGCTTGGCCTGGCCGTGAAAAACCAACTGGAATTCGAAGGTTGAAAGTCCCACCCGGCTTTTCGTCATATAGTCAGGCGTCATGCCGAATGCCGACATGATGAAACTGTTGGCCGTGGAAAACCGGTGCACATAACCGGGCAGGGACAGATTGCCGACCCAGTCCGCTTCCTCCACGCGGGCCACATTGCGGAGCGCCGGCACCCAAGTGGCTTCGTCGCCGGGTATGGGCCGGTCCTCGCGGAGATCGCCGTCCCAAGCCACGGGTTCCCCCGGCAGGGACACACCGGTCAGGGTTTGCAGCATGGTCGTGCACAAATCACCACTGTCGTCGTTGAACAGTTTATGGGCGATGGTTGGCTTATCGCCGGCCTCGATCAGTGCCGTCTCCACTCTGTAGATATCCCGGTTGCGCAATTCCGATTTGTAATGGGTCAGTGCCCCGGTGGTGCGGGCCGCGGCGGGGTCGACGCCTGATTGACGCAGGAAGCGCCAGGTCGCGGCCTCGAATTTTTCGTAGTAATAGGCAACGGTGAAATGTTCCGTCGCATCGACTTCCCAAGTGGCGACATCGCCACGGAAGGTTTCGCTATATCCGTTCACGGGTGTTCCTTTGGTTGGCTGTTGGTCTAGTTGGTTGCTGGTGGGTTCATGGCGCTGGCGTTCAATCCGGGCCTACCCGCCGTTCGTAGATAACCCGGTTGCCTTGAATAACTTTGGCGGCGAGATGCCGTTTCGGACTTTGCGCAACAGCCTGATTTGGCCATTCGTCGTGACTCTGATTTTGCATGTGCCGGTCCCCTATCACCAGGAAGTCTAGACCGCGCGTGCGTTTAGCGACAACCGCTTTTCGTTTGCTCATTGCAATGATCCCGAAGGGTGCGCCGGCTCCGGCCCTTTTCGCCCGGACGGTGGTTTATTTTCGACAGTCGACATGACTCGCGTACGATAGAAGGGTTCTCGACCCCAAAAGCCGCGTTGGCTCATGTCGGCTATGCCCTCGACTCCGAGCGTAACATTAGAAATTTCTAACTAATCACTGTTGACCCATCTCGAGCATCGCCGGCACCCGTAATCTAAAAAAACGGCGGCCCGAAGACCGCCGCTTCAAACAGCCGTAGATGTGGACATCAGGCTGCGCGTTTCTTCCGCCGCCGCGCCACGCCGAGGCCCAGTAGACCCAGGCCGAATAGGGTTAGGGTGGCGGGTTCTGGCGTCGATGTTGGTGGCGGCGGCCCCGAGCTTGACGATGTGAAGTGTCCTGCGGCCCTAATTCCGTCAATACCAGAATAATCCACGCTGAAAGTTGAAGTCTCACCATTGAAAAAAGGACCGCAAAAGAGCGCACAGCTTTGAAATTCGGGGGAAAGACTTAGTTGTGATACATCAATTGCAGCAGGCATTGTGCCGAGAGTAAGAAGATTTGCAAAAGAACCATCCGCCAACCCCATTTGATAATGTGCCGTGTTAATATTAGCCGTGCTGACGGCGGTACTTATACTGCCGTCATACCAAAGGATTGTTTCAACGGAACTTTCCGACTGCGCGACGGTCGTATCGTTGTTGGATGGGGTGCCCGAGGCACCTGGACCTGGCGTGATGGTCGTGCTTATTCCGCCAAAATCTATCGTCATGGAGCCTAAATTAAGCCAGGTCGCATTCCCTCCACTCGGACCTGTATTAGGTGGCGCGGGCAAATCGAAAACAAAAGTAAAGGTGACTTCTGTCCCTAAACCTATCAAGGGATTGTTGTCGAATACGCCACCATTTGTGGTGACAATATTACAATTTGGAAAACTCTGACCACACGAATGGTCATCAAATTCGCCAACAAACTGATATGTGATTGATGCGGCGTAAGAAATTCCAGGCGCTATCAATCCCGCACATAGAATTAACGGTAAAAATTTTGACCAACGACCAAAGTACTTATACATGCTATCTCCAATTCTTCATTAAAATATATGCAAGAGTCGTGCCAAGTCAGGTTGACGCAACGGCATCAATGGTTTATGCGTGGGAGATAATATACGCAGCCTAAGACTGTAAAGAATTCCGACAGTACGGGCGAGTTGGAATCAATATTTTGCCCAAATTAGTTGCAAACGGTTCTAATGAGCAATCCTGAATTCTCCCTCTCAACAGAGACGCAACGCCGCATGACGGCCTTTACATCCGAGCGCGTCGCCACTCGCCCATAGCAGGTCGTGTTGTCCCGAAACATACTTTGCTATCTCAGTAAATATATTAGGAATTTCTGATAGACCGCATTGGGAAGGTTTTCGGACGCCCTTCCGCCGTAGCGTATCCGCCTGCTCTGGCAGTTGGTGTCGGAAAAGCGTCAAGGGAGGAAACCGCGTTGACATTACCTTCGGCGGAGCGACGATCCCGGTCTATGGGGATTTGATGGCAAGGCAGCAACTTTGGTAGGTGGCCGGGATTGCTGAATCTCGCTGATCTGGATATTGGCGACGGCTTTTGGGTGCCTTGGCCCAGACATTGGGCCGAAGCAGACGGCTTTCACATGTGGTTCCAGGGGATTTCGATGGCCTTGCCGCAAGCACCGCCGTGGCCGCTGACGATGGGCATCAATGACGTATTTTGATAGAGCGATATTCATGCCGCCTCGGCCTGTGTCGTTGGTGCTGCACGTGGCTGGGCGCGAGGAGCTTTGTCGGGGTCGAAGCGTTCGATGATCACCATGGCACCGCCGCAAGCAGGACAGGGGTAAGTCAGGCCCGGCTCTTCGACGCTTTCTTCGGGCTCGGCCTCGACAACTGGGTTCTCATCCAGCGGCATGGCGAGGAGCTTTCGGGCCAGGGCCAGATTGTCGGACCGTTGGCGGTTGGCGAAGAGGCCGTAATGGCGGATGCGGTGGAAACGGCGGGGCAGGACGTGGAGTAGGAAGCGGCGTATGAACTCCGCCGGCGTTAGTGACATGGTCTTGTGCCGCTCGCTCCCATCGCGCCGGTAATCCTTGTAGGTGAAGACGACACCGTTTTTGTCGCAGCTGATCAGGCGGCGGTTCGAGATGGCGTCCTAGCGCGCCCGCAGGGCGGCGGTCGCGGCCTGATCCACCGATTTGCCGTCGGCGCTGATGACCACGCCATAGACCTCTTCGGCGGCCCGGCGGCTGACCACCTCGTCGCGGACGTCGCGCAGCACCGAGGCCGACGCCCGTTGCCGGGCATCGCCCCAGCCGCCGCCGCCCGGCGAGGCGGCCCGCATGGTCAAGGGCTGGTAATGGCGCACGGCATATTTCGGCGGTTGTTCGGTGCCGCCATCGGCGAAGGCCAGCTCCATCTCGCCCACCGCGCCCGCCTCGCCGCCCGCGGCGCCGAAACATGATGGTGTGTGCAGCCCTTCGCCGCGAAAGGAATAATCGGCCTCCACTTGCACCTGAACTTCGTAATGACAGCCCGTGCCGCCGCGAAAGGCGCCGGGACCGCCCGTGTCGGTGCGGAATTCCTGGCGCTTGAACAGCATGGGGTAGAGCTGCTCGTAAGTTTCCATATTGGGCAGCACCAGACCGCCCAGGGCAGTCAATTGGCCGATCTGGTTGAAGCCGTCGCGGCCATCGACCCCGCCGCCGCCCGATGCGGCGTTCCAATGGTACATCACGAAGGGACTGTCATCGCCGCCCGATGTATTGTCCGATCCCTGGCCTGGCACCCGGCCCGACGTGGGGCCATGGATGGCCTTGGCCCAGCCGGCGCAACTGCGTTCGGGCAGGGCCTGGTTCAGGGTCTTCCAGATCGCATGCACGATTTCGTGGGCCACGAACACCGTGTTCATGGTCATGGCGGCGGGGGCCCTGGCATTGACAATGCTGCCCTCGGGCGCGGTGATCGTCATGTTTCGGAAGGCGCCTTCGTTGCGCGGCAGATCGGGATCGAAGTAGGACAGCAGGGCCATATAGACCGCCGACCAGGTGTTGGCGACGGATGAGTTCTTGAAGCCCTGGATCTGCGGCGCGCTGCCGGTGAAATCCACCTCCAAGTCCTCGCCCCGGACGCCCAGGCGGACCCGGATGGCGTCGTCCAGGGGTTCGAAACAATCGTTGTCGATGGCCTCCTCGGCGTAGTAATCGCCGTCGGGAATAGCGGCGATGCAGCGGCGGAACGCGCGGTTGGCATGGGCCAGAATGCCCTCGAAATAATCGCGGTACCGCGCCATGCCCAATTCCGCGACCAGGGCGGCGATGCGCTCGGCGCCGATCCTGGTGGATCCGATCATGGCCCGCAGGTCGCCGTCCAGGGCCTCCGCCGTGCGGGTATTGATCATCAACAGACGCCAGATGTCCTGCCGGGTGTCGCCCTCCGCGATCAGCTTCATGACCGGCAGGCGTATGCCTTCGTGGAAGATTTCCCTAGCCTCGGAATTATAAGTGCCCGCCGCCCCGCCGCCGATATCGGCCTGATGGGCCCGGTTGCAGGCAAAGGCGATCAATTGGTCCCCCACGAACACCGGCCGGGCAATGACCCAATCGGGCAGGTGGTTGCCGCCGGCGGTATAGGTATCGTTCAGGATAAAGACATCGCCGTCCGCGATATCGCCGGCGAAGTCCCGCAACAGGGCCCTGACCGCGAAGCCGCCACCGCCCGTGTGAATGGGAATGCCGTCGGCCTGGCTGACCAGGATGCCGTCGGGATCGGCGATGAAGCAGGAAAAATCATGGCTTTGCGAAAAAATCGGGCTGCGCGCGGTCCGCGTCATGACCCAGCCCATCTGCCGGGCAATATGATCCAGGCGGTTCTGCACCAGGGCCAGAACAATGGGGTCGAGAGTGGTTGCTTGGCTCATATCAAATCTCCGCGCGCCTACGTTGGTTTCCGTTACGACATGGAGTGGAGTTTAGCGAGGGCTGGTTAGGGAATCCATGCGCGTTGGCGATCATGGCCTTCGTCAATTCCAGGCCAATGCCCCTATTCGCGCCTGCAATGAGTGCCGTGGTCATAGTTGGTTGCCCCATCGGTTTTCGTCGGGTGCGAAAAATCCCTCAGGAGGCATCGCCGCCGTCATCCACGGTGATCTGATCACCCAGGGCCTCGATCCCGTCGATGAAGGCGGTGAAGCCGGAGATGAGGGATGCCAGGGCAAGGGCTTCGATAATCTCCTTGTCGCTGGCGCCATGATGCATGGCCTCGCAACCGCGCTGGCGCGTCGCGGCGCCCGAACGGATGGCGGCGGCGCAGGCCATCAGGATCAGTTCCTTGTATTTTTGCGGTATCTCGGACTCGGTATCCAGAACATGGCCGGCATAGGCGGCGGCATGTTGCTCCAGCGCCGGGTCGACACTCCTGATGATCTTTCGCCAATCATGTTTACGCTCATGCATGGGTCTCTCCTTTACGTCTTCGTGCTTTTCAGGCTGGCGGCGTGTTCAAGCATCAGGCGGGCTGCGTGGGTGGCCGGGTCGTCCCGGTGGATGCCGATGGCGGCGGCCGTGTCATTGAGGTGGCTTATGCGCCCGGTCAAATAAGTGCTGCGGGCATCGCCAACCCGCGCGGTGTGGCCATAAACGGTGGCGGCGGGCACTTCATAGGGGTCGAGCAGGGCCAGACCTTCAATGCCGGAGTCGTCCTTGGCGCGGCCCACATCGTTGGTGATCACGCCGGCCAGTTTGAAACCCAGATCATCGACATAATCCGCCATGGCGCGGGCCGCATGGGAGCCCATGCAAAGCACGCCGCCGGCAATCCGCTGGTCGGCATACTTGACGGTATCGAGGGCGAAGACGTCGCCCAGTTCATCCGAATGCACTTTGATCTGGCGGCGCGCCGGCGCCACGTGGACGGGATTGTTGTCGAGCAATTGCTGCGCAGCTGCCTCCACGGCCATGCCCTCGCGCAGGCCCATGCGGTGGGCGGCCTGATTGACGCGGGAGATAATGCCGTTTTCGTACATATCGCGGCCGTCCGAAATTCTGGCGGACTTACCGTCGACGGCGGCGCAGGGAATGAGATAAGTGTCCAGCAGCTTAAGGCCGTTGACACCACCGTCGCCCAACCCGATCCCGGCATCGTGAATGAACAGCCCGCGTGGGCGCGCCCACATGACCAGCTGCGTCGCGCAGGGCGCGCCGTGGGAGCCGCAGATCAAAACATCCCCGACATCGTTCCGCCCGTCCACGTAACCAGCCGAGTCCATCGCCAATATCCTGCCGCGCGGGCTGGAAACCATCTCGTATTGCGGCCATTCCGTCATCTGGTCATCTCCCTTTCCCGGCCAGCGTCATGGCCCGCGCCGGTCAATCCGGCAATCCGGCCTTGCGAAGTCCGTCAACGATCTGTTCGAAATGTTCCGGGTTTTTGTACGGCAGAACCTGGCGGCGCTGCTCGAGCGAGAACTGCGGATTAATCGCCAATATCTCTTTCCAAATAATATTGGCTTCGTCATATCTATTCAGATGCCCGTGGCAAGAGGCCAGAAACATCCGGGATGAATCCGATTGCGGATTTCGGACAATGCGCCGCGATAATAATTCCGCGGCTTCATCATAGCGGCCCAATTGAAAGTTCGCTTGGGCCATGAAGTGCAGGAACTGATCGGCATGGTGTGGATCCAGCCGGACCGCCCGCTCGAAGGGTTCGAGGGCCTCGGCGGCGCGGCCCGCATATTGGAGACACCAACCGAGTTCAAACAGGCCGTGGGCGTAATTGGGGTCCAGTTCGACCGCGCGCTCGGCTTCGGCAATGGCTTCGTCGTGGCGGCGCAGCCAAATATAGGTGCTGCCAAGGGCCACACGAACATGGGCGTCGTCGGGCATCAGTTCCACGCCCTGCTTTGCCAAACCATGGGCGTGCTGGAGGGAGGCTTGTGGATCTTCACCCCAACCATTTACATAGTCCATGGCATGAATATGCGAGAGATAGGCGTATGCCGGACCGAAGTTGGGATCGAGCTCGATGGCCTGTTCGAGAATAGACCTGGCCAGCCTGAAATCTTCAAAATTTGTACGCAGAAACAATTCGCGGCCACGAAGCATAAGCTCATAGGCGGCGAGATTACCGGTTCCCTTTTGACCGACCCGGCGCTCTTCATCTTCCCGCAAGGTGAGGGCCAGGGCCTGGACGATGTTCGCGGTGACTTCATCCTGCACGGCGAAGATATCCGTTAGATCGCGATCGTAACGCTCCGCCCAAAGATGTCCGCCGCTCGCGGCATCGATCAACTGGGCATTGATGCGCACCCTGTCGCCGCCGCGCCGGACACTGCCTTCCAGGACGTAGCGGACACCCAGTTCACCGGCCACGTTCGAAATATTGATCGATTGCCCCTTGTAGGCGAAGCTTGAATTGCGGGCGATCACGAAGAGGCCGGCGATCTTGGACAGATCGGTAATGATGTCCTCGCTGATGCCATCGGCAAAATACTCCTGCTCGGGGTCACCGGACATGTTGTTGAACGGCAGCACGGCGATCGAGGTCTTGTCGGGCAGCGGCAGTGGAGCACTGGTGGCGGCCGGCATGGCCGCGGCGGCGGGCGACCAGTGCCAGACCTGAATGGGACGGGCGATATTTTTCAGGCTTTGTTCGCCCCTGTCGGCAAAGTCCGTATCGAGACGGTCCCGCACATCGTCATGCACCCGGCCTGAAATGGCCACGCCGCCAGGTTCGACAATCTCCTGCAGGCGGGCGGCAATGTTGACGCCGTCGCCCAGAATATCCTCGCCCTCGATAATGATGTCGCCGATATTGATGCCGATGCGAAAGATGATGCGCCGGTCCGCATCGATATCCTGGTTGCGCAGGGCCATGGCCTGCTGGATATCGATCATGCATCGGGTGGCATCGACAACGGAGGGAAATTCCAAAAGCAGGCCGTCGCCCATGGTCTTGACGATGCGGCCGCCATGTTGGGTGATCTGGCTGTCGATCATCTCCGCCCGATGGCCGCGCAGGGCCGCCAGCGTACCGGTCTCATCCCTACCCATGAGGCGCGAATAGCCGACCACATCGGCGGACACGATCGCCGCCAGCCTACGTTGGGTTCCCTCTGACATATGTGGAGTTTAGCGAGGGCCCGCCGTGGAATCCATGCACGATTGGGAGCTGAGGTTGAAAGGCGCGGTCGGCGGCAGGGGCATCAACGCCGGCTTCAGGCCATATCCGGCCATATGGCAAAACCGGTGCCCGAGCGCCAGGCGTGGGACGGCGCATAACCCAAGACCTCCGCCGGCCCCTTGGTGAAAGCCAAGGCCAGGGCCCAGGCCAGCAATTCGGCGGTGCCGCCGGAGCCGGCATCTTCCATTTTCTCGAGGGTGCATTGGGTCAGGAGTTTTTCATGATCGCCGCCGCGCAGAAGCTCGAGGAACCAAAGGTCGAACTCCTCATCGATGAAAAAATAACGCGGGCCGCCCGGTTCGTGGGACAAACCGCCCGTGGCGATGACGGCGACGCGTTCATCGCCATCGAATTCGTGGATCACCTGCCGCAAGATCAAACCGACCTCGTAGGCCCGGCGCATTTCCGGGATCGGCGGCACGGTGCAATTCAGCGTTATGGGGACAATGGGCC
>JAPYPT010000378.1 GCA_029937535.1 Alphaproteobacteria bacterium | reverse complement strand
CAGATCTGCTCGTCATTGACATAACGGTCGTTCGGGCAATCGAACCGGGCCGAAATGCCATTGGCGTAGCCGGCGTCCGCCAGCAGTTTCTTCGCCGCCGCCGGATCGTAGGCATAGCGGCTGAAATCGCCGGAGCGGTCAAACAGCTTCGGCGAGATCATGATGGCGGATGGCGTTGACAGCCCACGCATGATCTTGGTCTTGATGGCCTCGATATTGATCGAGTGATACAGCGCCTTGCGCACGCGGACATCCTGGAACGGGTTCTTGGTATCCGTGCCGTACAGTTTGTCGCCGCCCTGTTCCATGAACAAGAAGATCGTGCGCAATTCCGGACCCACCAGGACGGAGGTGCCGCCGTTGCTGTTGACCCGCTTGATATCCTGGGTCGGAATTGGATAGGCCATGTCCAGTTCGCCGGACAGCAAAGCCGCGACCCGGGTCGCATCCTGCTTGACTGGCGTCATGGTGACCTTGGTCAGATTATGGCTCGCCTTGCCCCACCAGTTCTTGTTCGGCACCAGAGTGGTTTTCACCTGCGCCGTGCGGTCGGTGATGACGAAGGGGCCCGTGCCCATGGAGGTTTGTCCGGCCGGGCTGACTTTTTGCGTGTCACCCGACATCACGGTAACCTTGGTCGCACCGTTTGCTTCCGCCCATTCCTTATCCATCATGAAAAAGCTGTTGAAGCGGCCGGTCAGGATCGGGTTCGGTGTCTTGGTGATGAATTCCACCGTGTGATCGTCGATCTTGCGCACTTCCTTGACGCTGGAAAGACCGATTTTCATCTGCGCATCGGGATCGGACATCCGTTTGTAACTGAACAGCACGTCATCGGCGTTGAAGTCGTTGCCGTTGCTGAATTTTATGCCCTTGCGCAGTTTGAAGCGCCAGACCGTGGCATCATCGGAAACGGTCCAGGATTCGGCCAGGCCCGGCACAATCTTCAAATCGCCATCGCGGCGGACCAGGCCTTCGTAAATATTGCCCAGAAAGCCGATGGTGAAGGTAACCGCATGCGCATGAGGGTCCAGACTGTCCGTATCGGTTTGGAAGCCCCAGCGAAGCTCTTTCGCGTTGACGCCCGTGGCGCCGGCGACAACCATCGCCAAGGCCGCGGTTGCCGCAAGTAATGTGCGTTTCATTGTAATTCCCCGTTGATCAGAATTCATCGGAATTTTTATCCGTCGGTTTTGTTCTAATCCGCCCGACTGTCATACATGGGCCGACCACGAGCCCCCACAATATCCACAAATGCGGACCGGATACAATCAACTTTCGCGTATCAGGGCTGGCGTGCGTCGCGAAAACCATTGGTGATCGGGTAGCGCCGGTCGCGGCCGAAATTCCGGGCCGTGATTTTGACCCCGGGCGGGGCCTGCCGCCGCTTGTATTCGGCCAGATACAACAAGTGTTCTATGCGGCGCACGGTCTCGAATTCATGGCCGCGGGCGAGAATATCGTCAAACGCCATTTCGTCTTCCACCAGACAGCGCAGAATGTCGTCCAGCGCCTCGTAGGGAGGCAGGGAATCTTCGTCCTTCTGGTCCGGGCGCAACTCGGCCGATGGCGGCTTGGTGATGGTATTCTCCGGCACCACGCGGCCTTCGGGGCCCAGGGCGATTTCGGGCCGCTGTTGATTGCGCCAACGGGACAATTCGAAGGCGGTAATTTTGTAAACGTCTTTCAGTACCGAAAAGCCGCCGCACATATCACCGTAGATCGTGGCGTAACCCACCGACATCTCGGACTTGTTGCCGGTGGTCAGGACCATGTATCCGAATTTATTGGAGATCGCCATGAGCGCCATGCCGCGGGCGCGGGATTGGATGTTTTCTTCCGTGGTATCGGGCTCCCGCCCCTCGAACAGACCTTCCAGCATGGTTTCATAAGCATGCACCGCCGGCTCGATCGCCACCTTGTCCAGGCGGCATTGCAACAGTTCGGCGCAATCGATGGCGTCCTTGAGGCTGTGATCGGAGGAATATTTCGACGGCAGCATGATGCACCAGACCCGATCCGGCCCCAGGGCGTCCACCGCCACGGCGGCGCTGAGGGCGGAATCGATCCCCCCCGAGAGACCCAGCACCACGCCGGGAAAGCGGTTTTTGTTGACGTAGTCCCGCAGCCCCAAGGTCATGGTCCGGTAGATCGCGCCAAGGCCTTCGTGCGGGGCCCGCCGCTCGCCCGCTTCGCAAATCCACCCCTCATCCCCCCGGGACCATTCGCTGATCACCAGGCCGCTCTCGAACGTGGGCATCTGCAGGGCCAGGGAACAATCGCCGTTCAACACGAAACTGCCGCCGTCGAACACCAGTTCATCCTGGCCGCCGACCTGATTGATATAGACCAGGGGCAATTCGGTTTCCGTAACGCGGGCCACCGCATGGTTCAGGCGCACATCGAACTTGCCGTCTTCAAAGGGCGAGCCGTTGGGTACAAGCAGAATTTCAGCGCCGGTTTCGCCCAGGCATTCACAGACATCGGGGGCCCAGATATCTTCGCAGATCGGCACCCCAAGACGGACACCGCGAAAATTCATCGGCCCCGGCAAGGGCCCCGCCGCGAACACCCGCTTCTCGTCGAACACGCCGTAATTGGGCAGATCATGCTTGTACCGCACCGCCGCGATCTCACCGCCATCCAGCAGCAATACCGCGTTGTAAAGCAGACCCTCTTCGCGCCAGGGCGCGGTAACCAGAAGGCCCGGTCCACCGTCCGCCGTTTCCGCCGCCAAGTTCCCTACCGCATTCGCCACGGCGTCCTGAAAGGCCCCCTTTAGGACCAGGTCCTCGGGCGGATAGCCGCATATTACCAATTCGCCAAAGGCCACCAAGTCGGCGCCGAGGGCCGCCGCCTCGGCGCGCGCGCCACGAACCAAATCCGTGTTGCCGGCAATATCGCCGACCGTGGGATTAATCTGCGCCAGAGCAATTTTCAATTTATCGGTCATGGCCGGTTGTTTAGGACGAACCGGAGCATTTCTCAACCGGTACAATTGGCCGGGAGGCCGACGATCGCTTAAAGTCGGGGCTGCGTAGTCGAAAGATATGGGAGCTTGCCGGAGACATGGCCAAACCAACACCCCGGCCCCATGGGCCGGTTAACAGATGGCTGGTGGGCATCACGCTGTTGCTCAGTTCCATTCTGGCCGCCAGTGCCGCCCCGGCGCAAACCTTGCGGCCGGCCCGCGCCGTCTACGATCTGCATCTGAACAAGGCGCGGGAGAGTACGGGCATCGCCGCCGCCCAGGGCCGCTTGGTGGTGGAACTTATTGAAAATTGCGCCGGCTTCATCTTCAACCAAGGTTTCATCAGCCGCATCACGGCTACCGAGGGTCCGGACATTGTCGGCGATATGCAGGCTTCGGTCTGGGAAAGCCGCGATGGCCGGACCTTGCGTTTCAATCTGTTAAACAGAATTAACGGCAGCGTTGTCGAACAGGAACAGGGACGGGCAAGCTTGGATAACGGGGGCGGGGGCAACGCGGTCTGGAGCCTGCCAGAGGCGCGGGAGCTGGCCTTGCCCAAGGGCACGGTGTTCCCCATCAGCCATAACCGCCAGATTCTCGCCCGGGCGCTCCTGGGCAGCCGCGGCTTTGAAATTCCGCTGTTCGATGGCAGCAACGATGCCGGCTACTATCACGCCTCGGTATTTATCGGCAAACAACTCAAAAAGGGCATGGAACGGGGAACCGCGGGCGCTCTCGTTCCCAAGGATCAACCAAGTTGGCCGATCCGCCTGGCCTACTACCACTACGCCAAGCCTCCGGGCGTACCGGAATTCGAAGTTGGCTACATTTTGTACGGCGACGGCGTCGTTAGTTCGGTGAAGCTGGACTATCCGGATTTCGGTCTGATAGGGCAACTTGTGGAGCTGCAATATCTGGACCAGCCGGATTGCGACTAGAGCAACCCGCATTCAATTGGATTCAATTGAATACGGATAAGTTGCTCT
>JAPYPT010000377.1 GCA_029937535.1 Alphaproteobacteria bacterium | reverse complement strand
CGCGGCGGGCGGAATGCATGTCGGCCAGGCGGATGTTGAAATGCTGGGCGACCTTTTTCTGAATTTCCTCGATCGTCACCCGCCGGTCGTTGGCGCGGAGCAGATCCTGCAAGGCTTCCTGGGTCATCTCCAGGTTGATGGGCCGGCCCACCAGATGGGAATGGGCGATCAGACGGTTGAGGGCGCCTTCCAGCTCGCGGATATTGGAGGTGATGCGATGGGCCAGAAATTCCAGCACCTTGGGCGGGAAGTCGCCCACATTGGCGCGGGCCAGCTTGGCCTCCAGAATTCCCAGGCGCAGTTCGAAATCAGTCTGATGGATATCCACCACCAGGCCCCAGCCCAAACGGGAGCGGATGCGCTCTTCGACGTCTTCCAGGTCGGAGGGCGCGCGGTCGGCGGCGATAACGATCTGCTTATTCTGATCCACCAGTTCGTTGAAGGTGTGGAAAAATTCCTCCTGGGTCGAATCCTTGCGGGAGAAAAACTGCACATCATCGATCATCAGCACATCGGCCGAGCGGAAGACCTGCTTGAACGCCATGGTCTCGCGGTCCCGCAGGGCGCGGACGAATTGATACATGAACCTCTCGGCGGAGAGATAAATCACTTCCCGCCCTGGGTCGCGCTCGCGGATGTGCCAGGCGATGGCATGCATCAAATGGGTCTTGCCCAGGCCCACGCCGCCGTACAGAAACAACGGATTGAAGTTGACCTGGGCGGTGTCGGCGACACGGCGGGCGGCGGCATAGGCCAGCTCGTTGGATTTGCCCACCACGAAGCTGTCGAATTGATACCGGGCATCCAGCGAGGAGCCCATGCGCAAGGATTGCGGATCGGCGGAAGGGGCGGGAATGGGCGCTGGAATGGGTGCCGCGGGCAGTGTGCCGTGGGCGCCATCAACAGAGGCCCCCGCCGCGTTTCCGGCCTGAAGGCGGCCGGCGACGGGATGCACCGAGAGGTCAATCTCCCGCACCGCGTTGTCCTCAACTTGCCAAAAAGCGCGGATACGCTCGCCGTAATGGGATAGCACCCAATCGCGTATGAAGCGGGTCGGCGCCTGCAGATAAACCATGCCATCGTCGATCCGTTCGAACTTCAGCGGACGCAACCACGAATTATACGCTGCATCGCCAAATTCGGACCGCAACCGGGCACAAACCCGTTGCCACTGACCGAGATAACCCTGGTCCATAAACTCGCCCTTTTGCAACCTTGCGGCCTTGCCGACAATTGCATCAATTCTTGCACAACAAAATTCGCGCAAGACACCCTGCAAACCATGGCCCGGCCAGTTTTCACCGCGACCATAACTTATTCGGTCAGATCGCCCGTCAGTTTGATGTTATTGAAAGACCACACCTGGAAAATCGGATCAGAATGCCTATCCTGTCCGCAACCAGCCTACCGTCGACCGGTCCACTATCGACCAGCCCACCATTGTTGTCTCCGCGCCAACACCCCCGTCTCGACCACGGTTTTCCCGTGGATATTTCCATCGTTCGATCTATTCGATCTTGGCTCCGATCACGCCGCCCCGTTCGCCTTGATAACGCCTGGAAGCGCCGTACTCCGGACCTTAGTTATAATTCATACATATTTCTTAAAAAATAGTTAATTTGAAAATCTTTTAGTTTGCATTTCAAGTATTGCATAAATAACACAGAACAACAACTTGCACAGAAGCACAATAACACAATTTTGTATTTAAAATTAACTTGCCGCCCCTGTGACCTTGAGGCTCACCTACGGTACTTGGCCACGGCTCCGGGCGCAACGGGGGAAAATGCAGAACAACGATTTTTTTGCCCCCGAGATGTAGCTCGCCGCCCTTTGCCTACCAGATATTGAGGGTTGCGAATTCGGCCCGGCGGTCCTTGCCGATGATGCGGCAAGAATACGGCGAATGCGTTTGGCCGTTGCCGCCAATAATGCTGTCAAAAAATAATTTCCGGCGGGCCGAGCGGATCAGGGTAACGAATCGATCCACGCCGCCAACACCCTTGCCCATTATGCCCGACGCGGGGCACCCGTGGTCATTCGTTCCGCACGGATGGGTACCATCCGCCGGTATGGGATCATTAGAGCAACCCGCATTCAATTGAATGCGGGTTGCTCTATCTTAAAGGTTTTAGCGCATGGCCTCGCGTTCAATTGAACGCGACATGCGCCAGAGCCCGTCGCGGCTAATCTGAACCATTTGATGGCGTTGCTGTCCTTGGACAACGCTAGACCAATTTCAGTATTGAATTACGCAATCACGGCTGCGACGGCAGCCCGGCGCCCATGCGCCGCCACCCCAAAATCTCTGGGCGGAGCCGTGCGCTTCAGCGCACTGGCATGAACGACAAAAGCTAGACTTGATTCGATGAATATCGAAAAAAGTCTAGGGGGAGGGGATGTTTTTTACTCAGCCGCGCCCATGGCATTGACCAGGCGGGTCAGACGAGAGATGCGCCGCGACGCCGTATTGGCCTTCATCATGCCTTGTTGGCTGACCCGGGCCAATACCGGCTCCGCCAACTTCAACGCCTCGACGGCGGCATCCTTGTCGCCGGAGGCCAGGGCATCTTCAACCCGGCGCACATAGGTACGCACACGGCTGCGCCGGCTGCGGTTTACCACGGTGCGCCGTTCGCCCTGCCGCAGTCGTTTTCTTGCTTGTTTGCTATGAGCCATGTCTGATTTTTCTGTTTCCGGTCCGCCCGCTTATTCGGGACGCGCGGTTATAGACGCCGTCCAGTCCGGGGTCAAGAGATGAGAGGGGATGTGAACCGCCATTTGGTGAAGACACGCCTTGGAAAATGGCGCGGTCGAAGGTCCGGCTGTTGAAGCGCGGCCAACGCACTGTATGCTGCGGCCATAACAGGAGGAGTAGGGTATGACGACAATTTTGATGGCCTCGCACCAGGACCCGGTGGATCTTTGGCGGGCGGCGCTGGCGGCGGAAATGCCGGAGCTGGAATTCCGCGCCCATCCCGATCCCGGCGACCCTGCCGAGGTTGATTATGCCCTGGTCTATTGGGCCCCCCACGGCCTGATCGCCAGCCTGCCCAATGTCAAGGCCGTACTGTCCATCGCCGCCGGCTGTGACCATGTTCTGGCCGATCCGGACCTGCCCCCCGGATTGCCCATCGTGCGCATGGTGGATGATTATCTGGCCGCGATGATGGCCGAATATGCCGTCTATGGCGTGCTGCATTTCCATCGCAACATGCATTTTTACCGCCAGGAACAGTTGAAAAGCCAATGGAGCCGGGGCTGGCCGCTCTATACTCCGGACACGGCGGTGGGCATTCTGGGCCTGGGCGCCATCGGCACCACCTGCGCGGCCAAGCTGGGCGAACTCGGCTTTCAAGTGCATGGCTGGTCGCGCGGCCCCAAGAGCGTGGCCGGCGTCACCTGCCATCACGGCGCCGACGGCTTGGAGGAGATGGCCGCGCAATGCCGCTATCTGGTCTGTGTCCTGCCCCTGACCCCCGAGACCCAGGGCATCATCAATACCCGGCTGATCAAGGCCATGCCCCAGGGCGGATACATCATCAATATCGCCCGCGGCGGCCATCACGTGGACGAGGACATATTGGCGGGCCTGGACAGCGGCCACTTGGGCGGCGTTTTCCTGGATGTCCATAACGAGGAACCCCTGCCGCCCGCGCATCCTTTTTGGCTGCACGAAAAAGTCTGGATGACGCCCCATGTAGCCGGCGAATTGATCCCCCGCTCCTGCGCCAAATCCGTCGTCCGGAACATCCGCCGCATCGAGGCCGGAGAAGAGGTGCCGGATCTGTTCGACAAGGCGCGGGGGTATTGACGCATATTCAAAATGTCCGAAGCGAAGCCAATCCGGTCAATGCGCACACCCACTGTGTTTAGAGCAATTTTTAACTAGAGCAACCCGCATTCAATTGAATACGGATAAGTTGCTCTATCTTAAAGGTTTTAGCGCATGGCCTC
>JAPYPT010000376.1 GCA_029937535.1 Alphaproteobacteria bacterium | reverse complement strand
ATCGAGGTCGGCGCGGATGACCAGGAATGGCGGCACGAAGAGGTCGAGGTTGAAACGGCCTTTAGTCATCTGGTCACTCAGATGAAGCAATATACGCCCGAATGGGCCGAGGAAATCTGCCAGGTACCCGACGGCTGTATCCGCCGTATTGCCGACGAATTCGTCTCCCATGCCCAGGTCGGCGCCACCACGATTGTCGATGGCATGGAGCTGCCGCTGCGGCCCGTCGCCGTCATTCTGGGCAAGACTGTCAACAACGGTTGGGGCGGCTATGAATGCTGCTGGGGCCGCACGCTGCTTGCCTGCCTGGTCGGCGCCCTGGAAGTGCCGGGGGGAACGTTGGGCACCACGGTGCGTTTGAACCGGCCGGCCACCACCCGCCAGGCCAGCGTGGCGCCGGGTCCGGATGGGTTTATGAAATTTCCCATGAACCCAACGGACAAGGCCAATTGGAACGAAAAACCCTCGGCCCGCAACGCCCACGATACCCTGGTGCCCCTCTCGGCCAACTCGCCCTGGAGCCAGGCTTTGGGCCCCACCCATCTTGCCTGGATGTGGACCAAGGAAAGCCCGGACCATTGGGGCGAGGTCCCCACGCCCGATCTGTGGTTTGTCTACCGCACCAACCCGGCCATTTCATTCTGGGATACCAAATCCGTGACCGAGCGGATCGCGGAGTTCCCCTTTACCGTTTCGTTCGCCTATATCCGGGACGAGACCAACCATATGGCCGATGTGCTGCTGCCCGAATGCACGGACTTTGAAAGCACCCAATTGATCCGCGTCGGCGGCACCAAGTTTTCCGAGAGCTATTGGGATCATGAAGGCGTGGCCCTGCGCCAACCGGCTATCAAGCCCCTGGGCGAGACCCGGGATTTTACCGACATCGCCACGGAAATCTCCAAGCGGGCCGGGGTTTTGGACAAATACAACAACGCCATCAACCGCGGCGCCGGTGGCGTGCGGCTGTATGGAGACAATTACGACTTCAGCCTGGATGTGGAGCAGACCCATGAGGCCGAGACGATCTGGGATGCCATGTGCAAGGCGGCCTCGGCCGAACTGACCGACGGCAAGGAAACCGACGGCCTGGACTGGTACAAGGAGCACGGTATCCGCACCCGGCCGATCTCGCGGCTGATCTGGTATCTGTTCCCCGAAATGTTAAAGCAGAACCTGCGCTTCGAGATGCCCTATCAGGAGCAGCTATTGCGCGTCGGCAAACAGCTTGGCAACCGCCTGCACGAAAAAGGCATTGAGTGGTGGAACAAGCAATTGGAGGAATACGAGGCCCTGCCGCCGTGGAAGGATATTCCCGGCATCTGGGAACAGGCCACGGTGAATTCGGGCGGCAAATTGGAAGACTATCCGTTCTGGCTATTGACCTCGCGCAGCATGCAACTGGCCTGGGGCTCCAACAGCTCGATCCAGATGATCGACGAGGTCGCGAATAGCATGCACGGCCACCGGGCCGTGGTGATGAATACGGGCCGGGCCCACGAGATGGGCATCGAGGACGGCGATCTGGTGGAAATCAAATCGACCCTGCGCGGCACCAAGGGCCGGGTCGCCTTGAAGCAGGGCATTCGCCCCGACACCATTCTGATCCAGGGCCAGTTCGACCATTGGGTGACGCCCTATTCCAAGGACCATCCCGCCCCCTCCATGAATACCGTGGTGCCCATGTCCCTGGAATTGACCGATAGCACCGGCTCCTCGGCCGATATCGTCCGGGTCGCCGTGAACAGGCTGGAGGGTCCCGCATGACCCGCTATGTGATGGTCGCCGATCTGCGCCGCTGCGTCGGCTGCCAGACCTGCGCCGCGGCTTGCAAGCACGCCAACGCAACGCCTCCCGGTGTGCAGTGGCGTCAGGTGCTGGATATGGAGACGGGCACCTTTCCCCAGGTCAAGCGCACCTTCGTGCCCGTTGGCTGCATGCATTGCGCCGATCCGCCCTGCGAACATGTCTGCCCGTCGACGGCGACCAAGATCCGTCCCGACGGCATTGTCGAGATCGATTACGATCTGTGTATCGGCTGCGGCTATTGCGCCGTGGCCTGCCCCTATCAGGCCCGCCACATCGTGCACAAGCGGGACCTGGCCTATGGAAACCAGGCCATGGCCCATGAGGACCAGCGCTTTGACGAGGCGCGCATGTCCGTGGCCATGAAATGCAATTTCTGCCAGGACCGCATCGATCATGCAAAGGAAACCGGACAGACGCCCGGGCTTGACGCGGAGGTAACGCCGGCCTGTGTTAATTCCTGTATCGCCGATGCCCTGCATTTTGGCG
Source organism: Alphaproteobacteria bacterium (assembly GCA_029937535.1). Classification (GTDB taxonomy): domain Bacteria; phylum Pseudomonadota; class Alphaproteobacteria. Next base: position 1,701 of record JAPYPT010000376.1, on the reverse strand, counting down.
ACAAGGATGATCCGGACAGCAACGTGAACAAGCTGCTGGCGGAAAACCAGACCTTCCGCATGCATGAGGAACTGGGTACCGATCCGGGCTTTTATTACATCTGGGACAAGAACTCATGAGCCGCATCGAACCCTGGCATCAGATTAATTGGGACTGGCGGGCGGCGGGAAATTTCATCGGCGGGGGTAGCGGCACGGGTTTGGTGATCCTGGCCGCCGTGGCCGCCACCCAGGGCGTGCTTTACTGGCCGCTGGGCCTGGCGGGCGCGGTGCTGGTGGGGATAGGCCTGTTCTGTGTCTGGTTGGAAATCGGCCGCCCCTGGCGTGCCCTGCATGTGTTTTTCCACCCTCAAACCAGTTGGATGACCCGGGAGGCCTTTGTCTCCGCCTTGCTGTTGCCCGTCACCTTGCTGGCCGTGGCCGCCGCCTGTCCGCTCTTTTCCCTTGCCTACGCAGGCGTTGCCGCGATGTGGCTGGCGGCCCTGCTGGCGGCGCTGTATCTGTTCTGCCAGGCCCGCATCCTGCATGCCTCCAAGGGCATTCCAGCCTGGCGCCATCCTTCTTTGATGCCTCTCATCATCGTGACCGGCCTGACGGAAGGCTGCGGCTTTATCCTGGCCGGCGCGGCGCTGTTGGGCGGCGGCCAGGTCTGGTTGTTGGTCTCAACGGCGGCCCTGCTGCTGGGCCGCTGGCTGGCCTGGCGCCGCTATATGATTGACCTGACGGAAACCGGCGCGCCGCGCAAGGCCTTGGACGTTCTGAACAAGGCCGCGCCGACGATTATTATCCTTGGCCATTTCGTCCCGGCCGCATTGATCCTCTTGACGCTGGTCACCGGGACAACCGCGGCCATGGGGCCCGTGCTGGCGGTTCTGGCCGGATTGACCGCCATAGCCGGCGGCTGGTGGCTGAAATTCGTGATCATCGCCCGGGCGGCCTTCAACCAGGGTTTCGCCCTGCCGCTGACACCCGTGCGCGGCACCGGCGAGGCCGGACCCGGCGATAAGCCGGGTTGGAGCAAGGGCGCGCCTTAAGTATCTTTTAGGTAAATTTAGGCCCATTGACCTTGATCAATGAAGGCATCGCATAGCGGCGTTACATTTCCATAAGTGTTGAAAGTGGGAAATGGGTGGAACACCGCATGGATATCGATAGTCAAATTGCCCAGGTGCTGCATGACGAGCATCTGCGGATCATGGATCTTATGAAGCGCCTGGAAGGCGTCGCCCGCGGCGGATGGGTCAATCAGGTGCCCGACGCCGCCGATGATGACATCGCCCTTCTGTTGAGCGATCTGGTTACGGAACTCGCGGAGGCCACCGAACATCATTTCCAGTTCGAGGAAGCGAAGATTTTCCCCGCCCTGATTGCCGTTGGCGACGTCACCGTGCCCTACCTATTGCGCCAGGAACACGATCTGCTGCGTAATTTGTCCGAATTCATGATGCCCCATGTGGAACTTGCCCGCCGCCAGGGTTTCACGGCGGATACCTGGGCTGAATTCCGCGATCTGTCCCTGGAACTGGCGGAGAAGCATTTGAGCCATATCCAGCGGGAGGAGGCCGCCATGCTGCCGGCCCTGACCGGCCTGTTCATGGAGCAGCGCGACGATGAACTGGCGACCCAATACGCCGAGGCTTAGGCGCGAAACGCTCTAGAGCAACCCGCATTCAATTGGATTCAATTGAATGCGGATAAGTTG
>JAPYPT010000054.1 GCA_029937535.1 Alphaproteobacteria bacterium | reverse complement strand
GTTGTGGCCCGTGACACCGACGGGGGCGACGGGGGCGGCGGGGGCGGTGGGGCGGGCGGCAAAACGGACACCGGCGTCAGGGAGGCCAATTGAACGTTGTCGTGTTCCATTTGTTCCCGGTGCCGGATTTCGGCCGCGTCAATGGCTGTTTCAACCACTGTTTCAACCACTGTTTCAACGGCGGTGTCCGCGTCCCCGTCCTGGGCACCGGCGGCGGCCTCCCGCACGGCCATCATAGTTGTCGGCGCGGCCGGCGCCGGGGCCGCAAGCAGCGGCAAGCGGGAGACTTCAATGTTCGGCTGTTTGAGCGCCGGCATGACCGGACCTGCCTGAAGGGGCCGTACCACTGGCGGATTTACCGGCGGATTTGCCGGCGGATTTGCGGACGGTGGCGCAGGCGGTCGCGGGGCTCGCGCCGGTGGCGCCGCTGACGTCCCGGGCACCGGCGTCGAAAGCGTCGGCGCCAATACCAGACGTTTTTTGACAACCGGCATGCCGGGCGACGGCGTTGTGCTGTCCGGCCCCGCCGCCGTGGGCATCGTTGCTTCAATGTCCGGCGTCGTGAAGGTTAGGGCGATGGTCACGCCCAAGCCGACGGCAAAACCGGCCAGGGCAATAAAGAATGATTTCGTCAGCAGCCGCGCACGCCGCCTGCTGGCCCGCCGCCTGCGCGCGGGCCGCATGGATGTTTCGGGTCTATCCTGTTTCGATCTCTCCCGGGCCAGCGGCCAATTCCCTCTTGGTTCATGATTTCAGGTCATATCGACCCGCGCATCTTACATATCAAGGTTAAGCACAGCCATACGTCAAGTGGCGCCGGCGGGATCATTCAAAATAGCGCAATCGGTGCGGCCATCGCCATGGCGGCGTGTCACATGTGCGGACGGCGGCGTTGAAATCGAACACTATTCAGCGATTTTGGCTTCGATTCGCTCGTGACCCATAACACCGGGTTTCCTGGTTCCCCGCGCCGCCGGCACGGGCGCCCTCGCTAGACCACGTTCACGGAACATGGTCTAGGCCCTTGACGGCGCCCAAAAGGCGCGGTTTGTTGTGCCGCGCAGCCCCGCCGGGCCGCCATTTTTGCCGCCAATTGTTGTGGGGTCGGAGAATTATTGATGGCCGAGGACAAGCCAGACTTTAAAGCGTTGATCGCCATCGTCGCCGAAGGCAATTCGCTGAACGTGGAACAGGCCCGCGCCGCCTTTGACATCATGATGTCGGGGGACGCCACGCCGTCGCAAATGGGCGCCTTTCTCATGGCCCTGCGCGTGCGTGGTGAAAGCGTGGCGGAGATTACCGGCGGCGTCATGGTGATGCGAGAGCGGATGACTACCCTGAACGCACCATCTGACGCCATGGATATCGTCGGCACCGGGGGCGACGGCACGGGAACCTTGAATATATCCACCGCGACGGCCTTTGTGGTCGCCGGCTGCGGTGTGCCCATTGCCAAGCATGGCAACCGGGCGGCCTCTTCGAAATCGGGCACCACGGACGTGCAAAGCGCCCTTGGCATCAATGTGGACGCGGACTTTTCACTATTACAAACAGCCCTGGAAGAAGCCGGGCTGTGTTTCATGGCGGCGCAGCGGCACCATGGCGCCATGCGCAACGTGGGCCCGACGCGGGTCGAAATGGGGACGCGCACGATCTTCAATATTCTCGGCCCCATGTCCAACCCGGCCGGGGTGAAGCGCCAATTGATCGGTGTTTTTGGCCGGGAATGGATGCGCCCCATGGCTGAAACGCTCAGAACACTGGGATCGGAAAAAATCTGGGTTGTGCATGGCGCCGACGGCACGGATGAGATTACCACCACCGGCCCAACCTACGTCACGGCCCTTGAAAATGGCGAGATCACCGAATTCGAAGTCTCGCCCGATCAAGCCGGCCTGCCGATTGTCACATTGGCGGATCTGAAAGGTGGCGAGGCGAAAGAGAACGCCGCCGCCCTGAACGCCTTGCTGGAGGGGGCGGCCGGCCCCTATCGCGATGTGGTGGTGTTCAATGCCGCCGCCGCCCTGATAATCGCCGACAAGGCGGCGGATTTCCCCGACGGCGTGGCCCTGGCCGCCAAGTCCATAGACGACGGTCACGCCCGCGAGAAACTGCGGCAACTGGTGGCCATCACCAACCGCGCCGAAACGGCTTCGCCATGAGGGATATAACATGAGCGATATTCTCGGACGCATCTGCGCCGACAAGCGGGATCACATCAAGGCCTGTCAGGCCGCACGCCCCCTGGTGCAGGTCGAGAGCGCCGCCAAGGCCGCCCCGCCCGTGCGCGGCTTCGCGGATGCCCTGGCCCGGGCGGTCCGCGAAGGGCGTTTCGGGCTGATCGCCGAGATCAAGAAAGCCTCGCCCTCCAAGGGCCTGATCCGGGACGATTTCGACCCGGCAAGCTTGGCAAAGGCCTACGCGCGCGGTGGGGCGAGCTGTTTGTCCGTGCTCACGGACGTGCCCTATTTCCAGGGCCATGACGATTTTCTGGTCCAGGCGCGTGCGGCGGTCGAGCTGCCCGTGTTGCGCAAGGATTTCATGTTGGAAACCTATCAGGTGGCCGAGGCGCGGGCCCTGGGCGCCGATTGCATCTTGCTGATCATGGCGGCGCTGGATGACGGCCGGGCCAGGGAATTGGAAGCGGCGGCCGAAGATTGGGGCATGGATGTGCTGGTCGAGGTTCATGACGAGGCGGAATTGGCACGGGCCTGGCGTCTGAACAGCCGGCTGATTGGCATCAACAACCGCAATCTGAAGACCATGGTCACGGACCTGGCGACCACGGAAGGCCTGGCGGCGGGCTTGCCCGGCGAAGTCCTGGGCGTTAGCGAGAGCGGCCTGAATAGCCACAATGATCTGCGTCGCATGAGCCGCGCGGGCTGTCATTGCTTTCTGGTTGGCGAAGCCTTGATGCGCCAAAAAGATGTGGAAGCAGCGACCCGTAATCTATTGAACCCCGCCCCGGCGGCGGCGGTGGGAGACTGAACATTGGCCGAATTGACCCATTTTGACGCGGCCGGCAACGCCCACATGGTCGATGTGGGCGGCAAGGAAGTGACCGAGCGCATCGCCCGGGCGGCGGGCCGCGTGACCATGGCGCCCGAGACCCTGGCCTTGATCGAACAGGGAGGCATGGCCAAGGGCGATGTGTTGGGCGTGGCGCGCCTGGCCGGGATCATGGCGGCGAAACGCACCGCCGATCTGATCCCCCTTTGCCATCCCTTGCAATTGTCTTCGGTAAGTCTGCAACTGCGCTGCGAGCGCGGCGAAAACTGCGTCGAGATCGAGGCGGAGGTGAAGCTGACCGGCCGCACCGGGGTTGAGATGGAGGCACTGACCGCCGTCTCGGTCGCCGGCCTGACCATCTACGATATGTGCAAGGCGGTGGACCGCGGCATGCAATTGACCGATGTGCGCCTGATCCATAAATCCGGTGGTAAATCCGGCCGCTACGATGCCGGTTCGTAAAGTGAATAAGAACATGATTTCAGTTGCCGAGGCCTTGCAGCGCGTCCTGGACGGCGTCGAGCGGATGCCGGCGGAAAACGTCAGCCTGGCCGCCGCCCACGGCCGCGTTCTGGCCCGCGACGTCGTTGCGCGCCTGACCCAGCCGCCGTCGGATGTATCGGCCATGGACGGCTATGCCGTGCGCGCCGCGGATGTGGCATCGGTCCCGGCGACATTGACCCGGATTGGTGAATCCGCCGCCGGCAATGCCTTCGACGGCGCCATTGGGCCAGGCCAGACGGCCCGCATATTCACCGGCGCGCCGGTGCCATCGGGTGCGGACGCCATCGTCATTCAGGAAGACACGACCGCATCGGGCGATCAAATCACCGTCGTGGAGGCCGCGGCCCTGGGTAACTATATCCGCCCGGCCGGGTTGGATTTCAGCGAGGGCGATGTGGGCATTCCGGCCAACCGGGTGCTCTCGGCCCGCGATATCGGCCTCGCGGCCGCCATGAACGTGCCCTGGTTGAGCGTTACCAGGGCGCCACGCATCGCCTTACTGGCCACGGGCGACGAAATTGTCCGCCCCGGCGAACCGGTTGGCCCAAACCAGATCATCAGTTCCAACACCCTGGCGCTGATGGGCCTGATCAAATCCTCGGGCGGCGAGGCCATCGATCTCGGCATCGCCAGCGACGATGAAGGTTCGCTCCGCACCTTGGCGGCCGGCGCCCGCGGCGCCGATATGCTGGTCACCCTGGGCGGCGCCTCGGTCGGCGATCATGATTTGGTGCGCAAGGTTTTGGGCCAGGATGGACTGGACCTGAATTTCTGGCGGATCGCCATGCGCCCGGGCAAACCGCTGCTGTTCGGCCATATCGCCGGCACCCCCATGATGGGCATGCCGGGCAATCCGGTTTCCTCCCTGGTGTGCGGACTGGTTTATCTGCGCCCGGCGATCCGCGCCATGCTGGGCCTGGACCCGCACGCGACAACCCAGCCCGCCCGCCTGGGCCGGGACTTGCCCGCCAATGATCTGCGCCAGGACTATTTGCGGGCCTCGGCATCGATCAATGAGAATGGTGACACCATCGTCACACCATTCGAAAAACAGGATAGTTCCATGCTTTCGCGCCTCGCCAGGGCCGATTGCCTGGTTCTCCGCGCCCCCGAGGCGGCACCCGCCAAGGCCGGGGAACGGGTTGAAATTCTGCCCCTAAATGGTGATGTCACAGGCATTTGACCCCGGCCCCCTGTGGATAAAATACCCACATATCGACATTTTTCTTGACCCATCGTGAGAACCAAACTAGAACATATCCCTAGGTTTTGCTTTTGTTCCGCATAATTGATTGCAGTTTCAATAAATTGCTCGATTATTGGCGGTGCCAAACCATGGTTGCATTTGGGGAGATGGTCAAAAATGTTGACGCGGAAACAGCACGAGCTTCTCAACTTTATTCACGGCCACATTCGCAAGAGCGGCATTTCGCCTTCATTCGACGAGATGAAGGATGCCCTGAACCTGAAATCAAAATCCGGCATTCATCGCCTCATTACGGCATTGGAGGAACGCGGCTTTATCCGGCGCCTGGCGCACCGGGCCCGGGCGCTGGAGGTCTTGAAATTGCCGGACTCCGTACTTCCCGGCGGCCGCGATTTGGCGCCGAATGTCATCCAGGGTGAATTTAGTACCGGGGTGTCCCGTCACGGGGCGGATTCCGATGAAATAGTCTCCATGCCCCTTTATGGCCGGATCGCGGCCGGCACGCCGATCGAGGCTTTGCGTGATCCATCGAACTTTGTCGATGTGCCGCGCGGCATGCTGGCCCGGGGCGAACATTTCGCACTGGAGGTCGCGGGCGATTCAATGATCGATGCCGGCATTCTAGACGGTGACACGGTCATTTTGCAGCGGCGGGAGACGGCTGAAAATGGCGCCATCGTGGTCGCCCTGATCGATGATACCGAGGCAACATTGAAGCGCCTGCGCCGCAAGGGCAATTCCGTTGCCCTGGAACCCGCCAACCAAGGATACGAAACGCGAATTTTCCCGCCCGACCGGGTCAAGATCCAAGGCCAGTTGATCGGATTGCTGCGGCGGTATTAGAGCAGCCCGCATTCAATTGGATTCAATTGAATACGGATAAGTTGCTCTATCTTAAAGGTTTTAGCGCATGGCCTCGCGTTCAATTAAACGCGACATGCGCTAGAGTTTGTTTTTACTTCTGGGCCGGCTCCAGGGACGATCGCCGCGGTCGTCATTGGCGCCTTCCACATTGATGACCCCATCACGCCAGCGCACGGCGATGGACCCGCGGCGCCATAGATCGAAACGATCAATGACCATTTTCGCGGACGGGCATTTGAACCGCACCGGCACCGCCGAAAGCACCAGATCGGCAACCCGGCAGTCATCTTCCAGGGCGGCGGGACCACGGGCGAAACCGACCGCATGGCCATGATGGACCAAAACGCAGCCCAACCGGTCGCAACGCATGATCCTGTCATCCTTTATGGGCTCCTTGCGGCCCCAGCGGCGCAGCCAAATGGATAGGGTCATGCTGTTGCGCCGGTAAGGTGCGGCAACCAGAACCGAACCGTTCTCAAGACGCGCGGCCATGGCTTTGCCCCGGCCATCGATCAAAATATCCGGCGGGTCCCCCTGCCCCGCCAAAACAATGCCAAGCCCGACCGCAAGCAAACCGCCATAGCGCCACCTGCCCCGCCACAGGCAGAGCCATAGGCCGCCCAATGTCATGATGGACAGGGCGGCCATGGAAAAGGCCGGCACCAGTATGACGGCGCCGGGCCAACTGGCGACGGTGTGCGCCACCGCCAGCATGGCCTGAATGGCGAAGCCCATGGGCACCAGGGCGAGTTGCTCCCAACCGACGAGCATCAAGACATAGGCCGCCAGGGCGCTGGGCATGACCCAAAGGGCCGTCAATGGCACGGCGATCAGATTGGCGGCCAGGCCATACATGGCGGCCCGGTTGAAGTGGTAGAGCGCGAAGGGCGAAGTCGCCAGACTGGCAACCAAGGTGGTCAGCAATACCGCGCCCAGATACAGGCTCAGCCGCTTGGCCCGGCCGCCGTCCGAGCGCCAGCGGATCACGGTTGGGCCCAGACCCTCATAAATGGCGGTCAGCCCCACCACGGCGGCGAATGACATCTGGAAACTGACCGACAGCAGACTTTCGGGCGCCCACAATAAAACCGCGACAGCCGCCCAGGCCAGCAAGCGAAATGATATCGCCACCCGGTCCAGCATCACCGCCAGCATCATCAGGGACAACATCAAAAATGCCCGTTGGGTCGGCACCGTGGCGCCGGTCAGCATCATATAGGCGAAAGCGCCCAGGAGCGCGATGGCCGCGGCCCATTTCTTAATCGGCGCGTGAAGGGCCAGACCCGGGATCAGGGCAAGCAAAAACCGTACCGAAAAGAACAGCCAACCGGCAATCAAACCCACGTGCAATCCGGAAATAGCCAGCAGATGGGCCAAGCCGGCGTCGCGCATGTCCTGCAGGGTGTCTTCGGGAATGGCGCCCCGGTCGCCGGTCATCAGGGCGGCGGCCACGGCGCCTGTCTGACCGGGCAGCTGTTCGCGCAAATGCAGCGCCAGGTTCCGCCGCCACCGCGCCATGCGCAGGCCCAGACCGTCCCGCTCGCCAACGGCAACAACTTCGGCCCGGGACAGCGCATAACCGACCGCACCAATTTCCTTGAACCAGGCGGCACGGGCAAAATCATAGGCGCCGGGCGCCGCCGGCCCGGCGGGCGGCATCAGCATGGCGCGCAACCTGACCCGGTCCCCCACCACCAGCGGCGGGTCCGGTTTATGGCGCAAGGTCAAACGGACCAGACGCGGCGGCTTCCAGTCCGCTTGCTTGGCAATCAAGCTATCCCGCAGCGACAGGCGCAGACCGCGTGGCCGGGTTTCGATATTGACGATGGTGCCGGTCAGATAAACGGGGCCCATCCGGCCTTTTATAATGGGTCCCGCAACGCGGGCGCTGCGATCCTGAGCGGACCAAAAACCAACCGCCAGAGCCAACAGAGCAAGCACAACCAGCAAGACATAGCCGTGCCGCCGCAATAATAAAGCAGCGCAAATCAAGACCCCGACCGCACTGGGGCCGGCATACGGGGGTGGCTCTATCGGCAGTGAAAAATAGAACGCCACGCCAAAACCCAGCATGACCGGCAGCCACAGGGGCCAGCGCTCGCGCTCCGCCAGGAAGGCCTGGACCAGGCGGGCCGTTGGCGTCCGCCAAAACGATGTGATAGATAACGCCACCCCTTATCATAGGCCGCCAGCCCGAAAGCCAAAAGCATGTCCGTGATTACCCGTTTCGCCCCATCGCCCACCGGATTTCTGCATATCGGCGGCGCCCGCACCGCATTGTTCAATTGGCTGTTCGCCCAGCATCACGGCGGGCACATGCTGTTGCGGATCGAGGATACGGACCGGGCCCGCTTCACCGAAGGCGCCGTCACGGCGATCCATGAAGGCCTGCATTGGCTGGGCCTGGATTGGCATGGGGAGCCGATTTCGCAATTCGCCGGTGCCGGCCGTCATGGGGACGTTGCCCGGCAGCTATTGGCGGACGGCAAGGCCTATCATTGTTATTGCAGCCCCGAAGAGCTGAAGGAAATGCGCGCGGCGGCAAAGGCCGAGGGCCGCTCCCTGCGTTACGACGGCCGCTGGCGGGACCGGGACCCCGCCGACGCCCCCAAGGATCAGGCCCCGGTCATTCGCCTGAAGGCGCCACAATCGGGCGCTACCGTGATCCAGGATTTGGTGCAGGGCGAGGTTACCGTTCAAAACAGCGAAATGGACGATATGGTGCTGCTGCGCGCCGACGGCACCCCGACCTATATGCTGGCCGTGGTGGTCGATGATCACGATATGGACGTAAGCCATATTATCCGCGGCGATGACCATCTGACCAATGCCGTGCGTCAATCCCAGATTTACAACCTGATGGGTTGGGAAGCGCCGCAAGTTGCCCATATCCCTCTGATCCACGGCGCCGACGGGGCGAAGCTTTCCAAGCGCCATGGCGCCCTGGGTGTCGAGGCTTACCGGGACATGGGCATTTTGCCAGCCGCCTTGCGGAACTATCTTCTGCGTCTGGGTTGGAGCCATGGCGATGATGAGATCATTGAAACGGCCCAGGCCATCGAATGGTTTAATTTGGAGAGCGTCGGAAAATCACCATCCCGTTTCGACATACCGAAACTGGAGAATTTGAACTCTCACTATATCCGGACCATGGCCGAGAGCGAACTATGCGGGCTGTTGTCGGACCAGATGGTGATGTCCATGGACCGGGCGTTGACGGACGTCGAACTGGCTCGCTTGCCATTGGCCATCGGCGCCCTCAAGGAACGGGCAAAGACCTTGGTGGAACTGGCCGACAGGGCGGCTTTTCTACTGGACGACCGCCCCCTGGCCATGGAGGAGAAAGCCGCGAAACTGGTTACGGGCGAGGCGCCGGCCCTTTTGGCCAAGACACATGCCTGCCTCGGCGGGGTGGCGGATTGGAACCATGATGATCTCGCCGCCGCCGTTCGCGGTCTGGCGGAAGCGGAAGGCCTCAAACTGGGCAAACTGGCCCAGCCCTTGCGGGCCGCCTTGACGGGTCGCAACGCATCGCCGGGCATCTTTGACGTACTGTATTTTCTAGGCCGCCAGGAAAGTTTGGATCGGATTGGCGACCATATGGAACAATAGCCAATATTCACTTTTTGTTCTTAGCGGCAAATCCACCCTACGCTAATGCGGTCTCCTCGGCTATAATGGCCTTAGCATGCAATGCATTTTCAAATAAATGCCGGACCTGAATTGACTGGACCGGCCAATCACAAAATACGGGAGAGATCTCATGGCGGCAAAAACAATTTCCCTCGGCGGCGCGGACGGGGGCACCGATTTTACGGTCATGTCCGGCACCTTGGGGCCCGATGTCATCGACATTCGCAAATTATACGGCGCGACCGATCAATTCACTTACGATCCCGGGTTCACCTCGACGGCGAGCTGTGAAAGCAAGATCACATTTATTGACGGCGAACAGGGCATTCTGCTGCATCGCGGCTATCCCATCGACCAATTGGCGGAACAAAGCGACTTTCTGGAGACTTGCTATCTATTGCTGAACGGCGAACTGCCGGACGCGGACCAGAGAGACAAATTTGTCCACGACATCACCTATCACTCCATGGTGCATGAGCAACTGGCGCAATTTTACCGCGGCTTCCGGCGCGATGCCCACCCCATGGCCATTCTGGTCGGCGTGGTTGGCGCATTGTCGGCCTTTTATCATGACAGCACCGATATCGATGACCCCCACCAGCGCATGGTGGCCAGCTATCGGCTGATTGCAAAGATGCCGACCATCGCGGCCTGGGCCTATAAATATTCCATTGGCCAGCCCTTCATGTATCCCCGCAACGATTTGTCATACGCGGAAGATTTCCTGCACCTGATGTTCGCGGTCCCGTGCGAGGACTATGTAATCAATCCCGTGGTGTCCAAGGCCATGGACCGCATCCTGATCCTGCATGCGGATCACGAACAGAACGCCTCGACCTCCACCGTCCGCACTGCGGGCTCCTCGGGCGCCAACCCCTTTGCCTGTATCGCGGCCGGCATCGCCTCGTTGTGGGGACCGGCACATGGCGGCGCCAATGAAGCAGTATTGAACATGCTGGGCGAGATCGGTGAAGTTGGCAATGTGGCCCGGGCGCTGGAACGGGCCAAGGATCCGGACGATAATTTCCGCCTGATGGGTTTTGGCCATCGCGTCTACAAGAATTATGACCCCCGGGCCAAGGTCATGATGGCAACCTGTCATGAAGTCCTTGAGGAACTGGGCGTAAACGATCCCTTGCTGGAACTGGCCATGGAATTGGAAAAAATAGCGCTTTCCGACTCCTATTTCGTGGACCGGAAACTATATCCAAACGTCGATTTCTACTCCGGCATCATCCTCCGCGCCCTGGGCTTTCCAACATCCATGTTCACGGTGATATTCGCCCTGGCCCGCACGGTTGGCTGGGTCGCCCAGTGGAACGAGATGATCGAGGATCCCAGCCAAAAAATCACCCGTCCACGGCAACTTTACACAGGCCGGACAGAGCGGTCGTTTACGCCATTGGCCGAGCGGTAAGAGGACACCCCAATAGACCTGGCACCAAAGACATGATTGGGGGGGCTCGCTTAAGGCGGGTCCCTTTTTTCATTGATGATCGCCCCAATACCCTCGCGGCTGGTATCAATAATCCGCAACACGGCTTCCGCGGCCCGTAGACTGGGCGCGAGCCCGCCCAGCCCCAGCATCTCGGCAATGTGGGCGAATTTTCGCTGCTGCGCCGCGCGATGCCCTCTATCGTCGAACAATCGGCCAAGAGCATCGGCAATGGGCGCGGCGCGGCAGTTTTCCTGTATAAATTCTGCCATCACCGCCTGCCCCGCCAAAATGTTCGGCAATGCCACATGGGAAACGGTCAACATACGGCGTACCAGCGCGGCGGTAATTGGGTTGGTGCGGTAGGCGACGACCGAGGGCACCCCCCGCAGGGCGAGTTCCAGCGATACCGTACCCGAAGCCGCCAGGGCGGCATCGGCGGCCGCGAAAGCATCCGCCCGTTCCACCGTCCCCTGGATCAAATGGGTCGGCATGGGCCAGGACCGCACGGCGTCGGCGACCGCGCCGGCAACCTGTTCCACGGTCGGAATGACGATTTGCAGACCGGGCCGGGTTTTATGCAACAACGCGGCAACGTCCGCGAAGGTCGGCAGCAGCCGGCCAACCTCGCCCAACCGGCTGCCCGGCAGCAACGCCAGAACGGGTTGATCGGCGGCAATGCCAAGGCGGCCGCGAAGGGCGCCGCCATCGCCTGGCACCTCCGCCACGCCCTCGATGACCGGGTGGCCGACAAACTCACAAGGCAGATCGTAGTCCTGAAAAAAGGCCGGCTCGAACGGCAGCAAGGCCAGCAGATGATCGATCCGCCCGGCCAGATGCCGCGCCCGGCCAGGGCGCCAGGCCCAGACCTGGGGCGCCACGTAATGGATCAACGGAATGCCCTGGCCGGACAGGCGCTTGGCCAGCCGGAATGAAAACCCAGGCGCGTCAATGGTGATAAGCGCCGACGGCCGGGCCGCTTTGACATGGGCCGCGGTCTCGCTCAAACGGCGCAGCAACAAAGGCAGGCGCGGCAAAATCTCCGCCAGGCCCATGACGGATAAATCCGCAATGGGGAACAGGCTGTCCATGCCAGCCTCGGCCATTTGCGCGCCACCGACACCGCTGAATTCAACTTCGCCTTCGCAGCGCCGGCGCAGCGCCGAAATCAACCGCGCGCCCAGAACATCACCCGAGGCCTCGCCCGCGACCACGACAAAATGACGAGCCGGATGGCTCAGGGCCCCTCCTCCACCGCGACGCCGCAGACAAAGATGCCGGCCGCATCTGCCGCCGCCACCACCGCGCCACGGTCCGCAATCAAGGCGCCGCCCGCCGCAACGGCGATACCCTTTAGGCCGGCGGCCGCGGCGCCCTGCACGGTGGGCACGCCGATGGTCGGCAAATCGACGCGCCGTTCCTGGCCTGGTTTTGGCCGTTTGACCAAAACGCCGGCCCGCCCCTCGCCTTGAAACCGTATACATCGTTGCAACATGGCGTCCGTTCCCTCGGCCGCCTCCACCGCCAGGACATAGCCGTCGCGCACGACCACCGCCTGACCGATGTCCATGGCGCCCAATTGGGCCACCACCGCCATGCCGCGGGCGATATCATCCCGATCACCAGCATCGGGTTTGTGAATACCCATCGCCCCGAGGGGAGCGCCCAGGTTCGCCAGAACCTCTTCGGCGCCAAGGATCGTAAACCCCTGTTGTTCCAAATCCTCCACCACTACTTTCATCAAGGCATCATCACCCTGCCGGGCCGCCCGAATAACCTTCGGTAGCAACTTGGCGCCGTGCCAATCGGGCTTCAACTTGCTGAAATCCGGCCGGCCCACGGGGCCGATCAGCACCAATTCCTCAACGCCCGCCGCTTTCAGCAAACGTATTGTACGGCCCACGGTGGGCAAATCGACCCAGGCGTGGCCCACGCCGCCCGCCACCGTCTCCGGTTCGGTCTCGCCGTTAAAGGCAATGACAAAGACCTCCCGGCCCGCCGACAGACAGGCATGGACAATTTGGCCGGGCAAGGCGCCCCGGCCGGCTAGAATGCCAAGTTTAGGCGGCACGGTCCAATTTCGGCTGGCACAGGGCGCGGGATGAATCGGCCTGGATGAAGGCCACGATCTCCATCACCTGTTCATGATCCGCGAACATTGTCGCCACATCGACCAGACGCTCCTGCATGGTGCCTTCCTGGGCGAACAGCAGGCGATAGGCGGCCCGCAGACTGTGAATTTCCTCCCGGTCAAAGCCCCGCCGTTTCAAGCCAATGATATTCAGGCCGCTCAAATAGGCGCGATTGCCCAACACCGAGCCATAGGGAATGACATCGCTCTCAACGGCTGATTTGCCGCCGATCATGGCATGGCGGCCAATTCTTACAAATTGATGCACCCCCGACATGGCGCCCAGAATGGCATGATCCTGAACCTCCACATGGCCGCCGAGACCGACATTGTTGACCAAAATCACGTGATCGCCAATCTTGCAGTCATGGGCCACATGAACGCCCACCATGAATAAACAATTGTTGCCGATCCGGGTGACCATGCCGCCGCCCGCGGTGCCGGGGTGCATGGTGACATGCTCGCGAATAATATTATTTGCGCCCAGTATCAATTCCGAGGGCTCGCCCGCATACTTGGTATCCTGGGGCGCCGTGCCAATGGCGGCGAAGGGAAAGACGCGGCAATTGGGGCCAAGCGTGGTTCGGCCACTGATCACCACGTGGCCGTCCAGCACCACGCCATCGCCCAGGTTGGTCTCCGCCCCCACGATACTGAAAGGACCGATTTGCACCCCGTCACCCAAGGTGGCGCCATCTTCAACGATCGCGGTCGGATGAATATTCGCCATGGTTATTTCCTATTCCTCGACCAACATGGCAGCAAATTTTGCCTCGCTGCATAGCTTGTCATCAACATAGACCTTACCCTGAAAACGCCAGACATTGCCCCGGGACCGTTCCTTGGCAACGTGAATGTGCATGACATCCCCCGGCCCCACGGGCCGGCGAAAGCGGCATTTATCGATGGACATGAAATAGACCAGTTTGCCTTCCGCCTCCGCGCCCAGGGAATGGACCACCAGAATACCGGCGGTCTGCGCCATGGCCTCCACGATCATCACACCAGGCATTACCGCGCGCTGGGGGAAATGCCCCTGGAATTGCGGTTCGTTGATGGTGATGTTCTTGATGCCGACGGCACTTTCTCCGGCGACGATATCGATCACCCGGTCCACCAGCAACATCGGATAGCGGTGGGGTATCATCTCCATGATACGTCCAATATCGACACTATCGGCCACTTTTGCCACCTCCGTCACGGCGTCGTCGTTCATCAATCCTTGCCCTCGCCCTTGCTCCGTGTCCGTGCCAGGCGGCGCAGGGTCGCCACCCCGCGAAAGAATTCCTTTATTGGCACCGCCGGGGTGCCGCACAATGTCAATCCGGGCGGCACATCCGACATAATACCGCTTTGCGCCGCGATCTGCACGCCGTCCCCGATCTCCAAATGTCCGGCCATGCCGACTTGCCCGCCTATAGCCACGAAATTCCCCACCTTGGTGCTGCCCGAGATACCGGCCATGGCGGCAATGACGCAGCCACGCCCTAGTTCCACGTTGTGCCCGATTTGCACCAGATTATCAATCCAGCAACCAGGGCCGACCACCGTATCGCGCATGGAACCGCGATCGATCGTCGTATTGGCGCCGATATCGCAGTCATCGCCGATCAGCACCCGTCCAACCTGGGGTACCTTGATATGGCCGCCCGGATCGATGGCGAAGCCAAATCCATCCTGGCCGATGCGTGCGCCCGGATGCAATGTGACCCGATCGCCGATTTTGCAATGGGACAGGGAAACGGATGTCCCAACAATGCAATCATCGCCTAAGGTCACGCCGGCGCCGATCGTGGCGTTTGCCGCAACAGCCGCGCGGGCGCCTATGTTCGCGCCAGCGGCAATAACCGCACCCGCGTCGATCTGGCAGCCAGGGCCCAGTACCGCACCCTCATCAACCACCGCCGCGCCCGATACCACGCCCGTTGGCCGCGGTCTGGGATAAAATGCCTGGGCCATTAGGGCAAAGGCGCGATAGGGCTGTTCGCTCAACACCAACGCCATGCCCTTGGGCGCGCGCGGGGCCTGGCGCGGTTCAGCGATTGCCGCGCCCGCGCGGCTGGCCGCGAAGGCATCAAGATAGTCCTTGTTGTCGAGAAAACTCAATTGCCCAGGCCCCGCCGTTTCCAGGGCGGCAATATCCTCGATCATGAGTCCGCCCTGCGTGGGATCGTTCAATTCAGCTTCGCCAATAGCCGCCAATTCCGCTAAAGGAAATGGCCCATGGCGGTGAAAATAACTCTGATCAGCCATGATCCCTCTCCAAACCGCCGAGGCTATTTAGGCTTCGGCACGGTGATGGTGCGCAATTTCTGGTTCAGCTGTCCCATCACCTCATCCGTAACATCCAACGCCTTATCGGCAAACAGCACCTGGGATTTATCGATGACAAGGGTAAATCCCTTCGCTTCGGTCAAGGCCTTAACGATGGGGATCATGGCCCCTTGGATTTTTTCCATTGCCCTCTGCATCGCCCGGTCCAATTTCCGCTTATGGTCCTGGGCGCGCTTTTGCGCCGCAATGACCTGCTCTTTGAATTCCTGCCGGCGCTTCTTAAATTCTACTTGGTCGAGCGTGCTGCGCTGACGCTTTAAATCCGTCTCGGCCCGGCGCAGGCGAATCTCGTCGGCCTGCATGGCATCGCGAAAGCTGTTTCTATATTGTTTGATCTGCCGTCCCGCGTCCCTGGCGGCATCCGATGTTCGTAGTATTTTCGCGTAGTCCAGCACCGCGACCACGGCTTTCGGAAAATCTTCGGCACGCGCCCCGACGCCACCCACAAACGTGAATAACATGGCCAATGCCATCAAATACGGTGTAGAAATTTGCCGCATGCCGACAATCCTCATACCGATTCAGAATCTGGAGCCAAAACTAAACCGGAAAAGCTCATCCTTGTCGAAACTTTCCTTGATCAAGGCTTGGGCCAAATCCACGCGAATGGGACCAAACGGAGAGCGCCATGATATACCAACGCCGACGCTAAGACGCGGTACTTTTGAGTCCAACAAGTTCGGGCCTTTGACACCAGGATCCAACAATGTGCCCACCTGGGTAAATGCCCGGCCCAAAACGCCAAAATCATTGGGCAATCCAACGGGGAAGCGCATCTCGCCCGTCGCCACGAAATAGGCAGTGCCGCCGATGGCGTCATTGGTCAATCCATCTCTGGGTCCAACACCGCCAGACGCAAATCCCCTAAATGTGTCGCCGCCCAGAAAAAACCGATTCAAGACGCGAACGTCCTGACCGATGCCGATGATATGGCCGCCAACGAGCGACAAATTTCCCACCACATCCTGCGTGAAGGGGTAAAAATAGGACATCTTTGCCGTGCTTTCCACGTAGCGGACATCGCCACCGAAACCAGCAAATTCCTGACTGCCGCGAATAATAATGCCGGTCGTCGGCAGTACAATATCATCACGGGTATCGTAAATCAGATCATAGGACAGCGACGAGGTTACGAATTCCCCTTCATCAACGCGAATGAACTGAGAGGTCGAATTGCCTAAATTGTCGATCTTATCGCCACGCAATGTATAACGTAGTCCCTGTTTCAGATTTTCCGTGATCGGAAAACGGGACCGCAAGCTGAACCCTTGTGCTCGCTCGTCAAACGACGATCGGTCCTGTTGATCCTGCCGCCGGCTGAAAACATCAAACCCGGCGGAAAGATTACGGTCCAGAAAATAGGGCTCGGTAAATGACAGATCCACTTGCTGCCGGGTTGTCGACAGGCCAAGCGTAAGTCGCAAATCCTGGCCCTTGCCAAGGAGATTTCGTTCCCGGATGGAGACGTCGCCAACCACGGTTTCCGTCGTGGACACGCCAATGCCAAAACTAAGCTCGCCGGTCGAACGTTCCTGTACATCAACGTCAATGATCGCCTTGTCGGGTACGTCACCTTGCCTTTGCGATACATCGACCTTGTCAAAAAATCCAAGGCGCCGGATCTGCTGGCGGGAACGGCGCAATTTGGCGGTATTGAAGGCATCACCTTCAACCAGTTTCATCTCGCGCCGTATGACCTTGTCCAAGGTACGGATGTTGCCTGTGATATTGATCCGGTCAATATGCACACGCGGCCCTTCTTGGATCCGAAACACCAGATCGATCTTCTGCTCGTCCCGGCGCCGATTGACCCGTGGGCGAATATCGACAAAGGCGTATCCACGGCGGCCAACGGCGAAATTGAGCTTTTCGATAGATGCCTCAATTTCCTCGGCGTTGTATGTCTCGCCCTCGACAACAGTCAGGGCGTCACGTAGGGATTCAGGGTCCAGATCGCGCAGGGTCGTGGTTAATTCGACCTTGCCGAATTGGTAAAGTTCCCCCTCCTCAACCGTGAAAGTAATAAAAAAATCCGTCCGGTCGTGGGTCAAGTCGGCGACCGCCGAGAGGACGCGAAAATCCGCATAGCCCCGGTCGAGATAGAATTTTCGCAGCAATTCCCGGTCCAGGGTCACACGATCGGGATCATAGGTATCGTCGGATGAAAAAAACCGGTACCAGCGGGATTCCTTGGTGGCGATGGCCCGCCGCAAATTTCCGTCATCGAAATTTCGGTTGCCGATTATGTCGATACGGCGGATGCCCGTGACCGGTCCTTCGCTGATCTCGAATATCAAATCAACCCGGTTCTGTTCCAACTGTATCACTTTGGGATCAACAGCGGCGGCGAACCGGCCGTTGCGGCGATAGACCTGGAGGATACGCTGCACATCCGCCTGCACCCGGCTGCGGGTGTATACAATGCGTGGCCGCAGTTGCACCTCTGGCTCCAAGACTTCATCGTCAAGACGGCGGTTACCTTCAAAGGCCAGGCGATTGATGATTGGATTTTCCACAACGCTGACCACAAGCACATTGCCCTGGCGGCGAATGGAAACGTCGGCGAACAACCCGGTCGCGAACAGTGCCTTTAATGACTGATCCACCCGGCCGGGATCATAACGGTCGCCGGCGGCTATGGTCATGTAGGATAGCGCCGTCTGGGCCTCGATGCGCTGGTTACCCTGAACATCGATACGCGCGATGACCACGGACGAGGCGGACTGTGCGGCCGCCGGAAAAACGGCGAGCGGAACAACCCCAAATGAGGCAGCGAACAACAGAATGGCGCTGATTAATTGAGCCGGAATAGTCAGGCGAAAACGCAAATGTACGGCCTCCCAAAGACCTCGTTCCAAATTATGAAAACAGGCCAGTGATAAACTCTATGACGCGCAAGTTTACCAGATCATTCCATGTGGCAAAGACCATAAGTGAAAGTACCATCATCAGGCCGATCCGGAATGCGAATTCCTGCATGCGTTCCGTCAGGGGCCGGCGCAGGACAGCTTCAAAGGTGTAGAAAAGCAGGTGACCTCCGTCCAATATAGGAATGGGAAACAAATTGATCATGCCCAGGTTCAAGGACAATAGAATGGATAGCATGATCAGCTGCTCGATGCCGAGCTGCGCCGCCTGACCCGACGCATGGGCGATCCGCAACGGCCCGCCCAAGTCTTCCGTACCCCGCCGGCCGGAAATCATCTGCCCCAAAAAATCCAGCGTTTGGACCAGCATTTCGTAGCAGGTCACGGTCGCCTGAACGACGGCATTACCAGGACCAAGCTGAACGGGAGCCCTTTGGGCCCGTAATATGCCGATCAACCAGCGTTCGCCGGCGCCTTTCTCCTTGGCCGCGACATCCAAGCGCGCGGCGGCGTGCAAACGCATTTCCGCGCCATCGCGCATCACGGTTACCGTCAGGCGGCGGCCCTTGCTGGCCGCGACCATATCCTGCAATCGTTCAAAATTATCCACGATCTCGCCGTCGATCGCCAGGATGCGGTCACCGACCTTGAAACCGGCCACCGCCGCCGGGCTATCCTCGAATACCTTGCCGACGATGGCCTTATTGGCCGGCCAGATCCCCAGATCACCGAATTTGTGCTTGATGCCCTGGGGATCGGCCATTTCCGTCAAAGCCGGGGTGGCATTCAAGGTAATTTCCCGGCCGGCCCTGAGAACACGAAAGGCCAGGGGTTGTTCGGGATTGAGAAATACGGCTTGTTCAAATTGTTCGAAACGATGAATTGAACTGCCGTCAATTGCCAAAATCACATCACCTTGCCGAAATCCGGCAAGATCACCGGCGCCTTGATCGACGACACGCCCAATTTCCGCCGGTGTAACCCGTTGGCCGAAAAACATATACATCGCGGCCAAGACGACAATGGCATAGATAAAATTTGCAATAGGCCCGGCCACCACGATGGCGGCGCGTTGACCTAGATTTTTATGATGAAAAGAAACCGCGCGGTCGCTCTCGCTTAGTCCTTGTAGAGCATCGCCATCAGGCCGGGAGGCGCCATCGCTGTCGCCGAAAAATTTCACATACCCGCCAAACGGAATCCAACAAATCTTCCACCGTGTCCCGACGCGGTCGTTCCAGCCCTTTATCTCGGGCCCAAAACCAATGGAAAACACCTCAACCCGGACGCCATTCCAGCGGGCGACCAGATAATGTCCCATCTCGTGCACAAAGACCAAGACCGTCAAGACCACGAGGAATGGCAGGACATAGACCCCAATGTTTGTAATGAAATCCAACACCATGGTTCTTACCCTTGTACCAGGCTTAACCGGCCATCGCCCAAGGCCGGTAACCCGGCCAATTGACGCGCCGTCGCGCGTGCTTGCGCATCGGCGGCGGTAATATCCGTCAAATCCGCGACGGACGTTACCTTGATCTTGCTTAAGGTTTCCTCAACCACGCGGGCGATTTCCAAGAAACCGAGATGTTCGGCCAGAAATGCCGCCACGGCTATTTCGTTGGCGGCATTCAGAACTGTTGGCGCCGTGCCACCGGCTTGCAACGCCTCCCGCGCCAGACGCAGCGAGGGGAACCGCATGGGATCGGGCGCCTCGAACGACAGATTACCAATACGGGCCAAATCAAGGCGGTCGCTTGGCGTTACCATGCGGTCCGGCCAGGCGAGCGTATAGGCAATGGGCGTGCGCATATCCGGCGCGCCCAGCTGCGCCAGGACCGAACCGTCCACATAACCAACCAGGCTGTGCACCACCGACTGCGGGTGGATCAGGGTCTCGATCTGGTCGGCCCGAACGGGAAACAGATGATAAGCCTCGATCATTTCAAGGCCCTTGTTCATCATGGTCGCCGAGTCCACGGAAATCTTATCGCCCATATCCCAGTTCGGATGAGCCACGGCCTGGGCTGGTGTCACCTGGGCCATCGCCGTGACATCGAGATGCAAAAACGGCCCGCCCGAGGCAGTCAGGATAATACGGTCAACGGTTTCGGGGCGTTGAAAATCAAAGACCTGATAGATGGCGTTGTGTTCCGAATCCACCGGCAGCAGCGTCGCACCGCTTTGCCTCACCTCTTCCAGCATCAGCTCGCCCGCGCAAACCAGACATTCCTTATTCGCCAATGCAACAATGGCGCCCCGGCGAATGGCCGCCAGTGTCGGGTCCAGACCAGCCGCCCCGACAATGCCCGCCATGACCCAATCACTGGGTCGGCCGGCGGCTTCGCACAATGCTTCGGCGCCGGCGGCCACTGCAATATCGCTGCCCGATAGAGCATCGCGCAGATCGGCGTAACGGCTTTCATCCCCGATAACCGCCAGTTCGGCGTTGCATTGGCGGGCTTGGGCCGCCAACAACTCCACATTGCGTTGTGCGGTCAAGGCAATCACGTTGTAGTTTTCAGGCTGCCGCCCGATCAGATCAAGCGTGTTGCGGCCAACCGAACCGGTCGCACCCAGTATGCTGACGCGGCGCGGTGGTCCGCCCATGGGTTTATCTTCGCCAGTCTCTAATGCCATGGCAGTAATCCGTGATTGGGGAACAGAGCGAGCAGCGCCAACGCGGGCGCAGCGAACAATATGCCATCCACCCGGTCCAGGATACCGCCGTGTCCCGGGATAAGAGCGCCACTATCCTTAACCCCAAACCGCCGCTTCACAACGGATTCAGCCAAATCGCCACATTGCGAAATCAGCGCCAGAACCGCGCCGAGCACGGCAAACAAAACGACCGACCCGTATTCCACGAACGCGGCCAAGGCAGCCGAAACCAAAGCGGCGGCGAACATGCCGCCAAGCAAGCCGGACCAGGTCTTCTTCGGGCTGATGCCAGGCGCCAATTTAGGTCCGCCAATACCCCGTCCGGCGAAATAAGCGCCGGTATCACACGACCAGACCGCCACGAACAACCATGCAACCGCCAACATTCCCTGATCCCCCATGCGTAGCCACAAAAGCGCCAGACACGGCAACCCCAACCAAAACAACCCTAATACCGGCCACATCATACCACGCCCGCCTAGGCGGCCGAAGATAGCCAACAGCAGCGCCATGGGAAGCAAGGCCAGCAAGGCCAAATCGCTTCGGCCATAATAGCCCAAGGCCAAGACCGCCAGCAAACCGAAGGCCACCGCCAAGCCTTGCAATCCAAAGCCGTTTCCCCCCGTCAGGCGATCCCACTCCCCCGCCATCAGGATCGCCGCCAAGGCAAGCAACAACGCAAATCCCACGCCACCGAAATAGAGCAACGCCAGAACCACGGGCAACATGACCGCCGCCGACAATATTCGTGTCTGCAGCGACGATGAAACCGGATTAGAGCAATTTTCAATTAATCGGAGTCGCTTTCGCGACCCAAGTGATTGGTTCAATAGCTCTTTTCTTAAGAGTCCGAGCATGTTTAAAAAGAACATGCTCTAGCCGCTGGATGCGCCATAACGCCGTTCGCGCTGATGGAACTCGTCAACCGCCTGTTGCAGACTCTGTTTCGTGAAATCGGGCCAAAGTACGTCCATGAAGACCAATTCAGCGTAACCGGCCTGCCACAGGAGAAAATTGCTCAACCGCTGTTCGCCACTGGTGCGAATGACCAGATCGGGATCGGGTATGCCATCGGTATGCAGATGACGGGCAAAACTGGCCTCGTCGATGTCTTCCAAGGTCATGGCGCCGTCCGCCACGGCGGCGGCGATGGTCCGCGTGGCCTCGACAATCTCGCGATGGCTGCCGTAGTTGACAGCTATAACGAGCGTGAGGCCGGTATTTGCGTCGGTCGTGTTTTGAGCGTCCTCGATCAATTTGACGATATCGGGGGCCAGTTTCCGCCATTCGCCGATAAAGCGGATGCGTACGCCATTGCGGTGCAGCTCGCGCAACTCGCGGCGCAAATACAGACGCAGAAGCCCCATGAGGTCATCGACTTCCGTGGGCGGCCGCTTCCAATTCTCGGAGGAAAAGGCGTAGAGGGTCAGAAAATCAATTTCCATTTCCTGACCGGCTTCAACCACGCCGCGCAAGGCGTCCACGCCGCGCTGATGACCTGCCACGCGGGGCAGGCCCCGGGCCTTGGCCCAGCGGCCATTGCCATCCATGATGATGGCCACATGGGCGGGCGGCGGCGGCGTGTCGGTATCGTGCGATGGACTACTCACAATTTAAACCTGCCTGATATCTTCGTCTTTGGCAGCCAGCGTTTCGTCGATCTTGGCGATAGTCTGATCTGTTAGCTGTTGAATTTCGTCACCCCAAAGATGGTGATCATCTTCGCTCAACTCGCCGTCTTTCTCCATTTTTTTCAAGTTCTCCATACCGTCCCGGCGCACGTTGCGTACGGCAACCCGGGCCTGTTCGGCATACTTGTGCGCAATCTTGACCATTTCGAGGCGGCGTTCCTCGGTCAATTCGGGAATGGGGATGCGAACCAACTGACCGTCCGCCGCCGGATTTAAACCGAGGCCCGAAGCACGAATCGCCTTATCGACCGCGGCAACGGCTGATTTGTCCCAAACTTGCACCGTTAACATGCGTGGTTCCGGCACGCCGATGGTGCCGACCTGATTGAGAGGCATTTGCGCACCATAAACGTCCACCGTGATCGGTTCGAGCAATCCGATTGAGGCGCGCCCCGTGCGCAAGCCGGCAAATTCATGACGCAAGGCTTCCATCGCCCCATTCATGCGCCGATCCAGGTCGTCCAGGTCAGGATCCGCCACCGTTCAACCTCCCCGTTTTTCACCCTAGAGCATTTCGAGTAGAAAATGCTCCGATTCTTATGATTAGAGCAATTTTTCCAATCACTTAGAATCGCCTTGCGATTCACATTGAAGCGGAATTGCTCTCGTCAGTTACCTATCGTCAATCACCGTACAACGGCCCTTACCCTGCAACACATCGGCAAATGCGCCGTCGTTGTGAATAGAGAACACCAGGATAGGGATCGCGTTCTCCCGTGCAAGCGAAATGGCGGCCGCATCCATCACCTTTAAGTCCCGGGCAAGAACCTGATGGTAACTTAAGTGGTCATAGCGTTCCGCATCAGGGTTGTTATTTGGGTCTTCGGCGTAGACGCCATCAACCTGGGTGCCCTTCAACAAGCAATCGCAATCCATCTCGGCCGCGCGCAAGGCAGCTGTTGTATCTGTCGTAAAGAACGGGTTACCGGTACCGGCGGCAAATATTACAATGCGGCCCTTTTCCAAGTGGCGCATGGCGCGGCGGCGAATATAGGGTTCACAAACCGTCTCCATGGGAATGGCCGAGAGTACCCGTGTCGGCAGGCCGATGCCCTCAAGGGCGCTCTGCATGGCAAGGGCGTTCATGACCGTGGCCAGCATGCCCATATAGTCGGCGCTGGCCCGTTCCATGCCCACCGTGGCGCCCGAGATGCCGCGAAAGATATTGCCGCCGCCAATGACAAGGCAAACTTCGGCGCCCAAATCGTGAACCGCTTTCACGTCCTGGGCAATGCGTCGCACAGTATCGAAATCAACGCCGAATTCACCGGCGCCCAGAAGCGCCTCGCCCGAGATTTTTAACAAGGCCCTCCGATACAGCAAGGTATCGCCATCGGTCTTGGCTTCTGCTGTTTCGGGCGTCGTCACGGGCGTCCTCCTATCCTCTACGGTATTTGGGTCGCGAAGGCGCGGGTGGGATTAGAGGAACCAGCTTTCGTTTGAAGGCAAGTGTCTCTAAACCTTTGCAAGCGATCGAATTGTCAGCATCAAATTGATACCATTTTCATGGTGCTTGCTCTAAGCGGAAACTTGCGCCGCGACCTCCGCCGCGAAGTCAGTTT
>JAPYPT010000375.1 GCA_029937535.1 Alphaproteobacteria bacterium | reverse complement strand
GTCCAAGGTGGTGGCCGGCATGCGCTGGCATTCCGATGTCTCCTGCGATAACGAGCCGCCCATGGGCAGTATCCTGCATCTCCATCAAATCCCCGAAGCGGGCGGCGGCGACACCATGTTCGCCTCCATGTACGCCGCCTATGACGCGCTGTCGGAACCGATCAAGGGTTTTATCGACGGCTTGCAGGCCTGGCATGAATCCGCTCATGTTCACCGCGACCGTTTGGGCCATAAGGGTGAATTGCGCGATGGCGAGGATAGTTATCCCGTCTCCCTGCATCCCGTCGTCCGCACCCATCCGGTGACCGGTCGCAAATGCCTCTTTGTTAACGAGAACTTCACCACCCGCATTGACGGGCTGAAGCCGAATGAAAGCGCGGCGCTGCTGCAAATGCTCTATGACCATATCGCCACGCCGGAATTCCAATGCCGCTTTGCCTGGCGGGAAAAATCCGTCGCCTTCTGGGACAACCGCTGCGCCCAGCACCGCACGGTCTGGGATTATTATCCCAGCGTGCGCCATGGCTACCGGGTCACGGTGGCGGGCGACCGCCCGGTCTAGACATCACCCTCCGATTTCGAAAATCTTCCCGGCCCGGAGGCCGGGACAATCAACCAAGGGATATGAAGTAATGAGTGCAGGAGAACGTCTGCCTGGAACGCCGGTGCCCATGCATAAATGGGAAGGGGCGGGCGGTGTGATGATCGCCGGCGACACCTGGGGCGATCCCAGCGGGCCGCTGGTGGCGCTGCTGCATGGCGGCGGTCAGACGCGCCATGCCTGGAAGGGTGCGGGCGAGACCCTGGGGGGGTCGGGCTATCACGCTGTTGCCTTCGATGCCCGTGGCCATGGCGATTCCGATTGGGCCGATGCAGAATCCTACGGCCCCGATATCATGGTCGAGGACCTGGCGTGCGTGGCCCGCGCCCTGGGCTCCGACAATCCTATACTGGTGGGGGCCTCCATGGGCGGCGGCGTCAGCCTGATGGCCATCGGCCAGGCCAAGGTCGACGCTAAGGCGCTGGTGCTGGTCGACATGGCGCCCCGTATCGAACCCGAAGGTTCCCGCCGCATTCAGGAATTCATGAACCAGGCGCCCGATGGTTTTGACAGTCTGGAAGAGGTCGCCGCCGCCATCGCCAACTATCAGCCCCACCGTCCCCGCCCGCGCAACCTGGACGGCCTGGCCAAGAACGTCCGCCTGGCCGCCAACGGCAAATACCGCTGGCACTGGGACCCGGCGCGGCGCAAAACTCAGATCGCCAATAATCCGGCCTACCGCCAGCGCCTGCATGACTGCGTCGATACCCTGACCCTGCCGACCCTGCTGGTCCGGGGCGGCCTGTCGGATGTATTGAGCGAGGAGGGCGCGCAAAGCTTCCTCCAGCAATGCCCGCACGCCGAATACGTCTCCGTCAAGGATGCCGCCCACATGGTTGCCGGCGACCGCAACGACATTTTCGCGGGCTCCGTCATCGAGTTCCTCGACCGCGTCGCGCCGGCCAAGTAGGGGCTGTATTACGCCGCCACGAAACCCTTCCAGTTGGACATGTAGACCACGAAATCATCGCCCAGGCCCTGGCCGCGCAGATAGTCTGCCGAAACGGGTAATGATACGGCCGTGAAGTCCGGGTCCTGTTGGGCTTGCAGGGGGAAATCGTGGTGCAGGATGGCGGCGCGGCCCAACAGGACGAAATCGACGCCCTGCTCCAGACATTCGGTGGCGGCGCGGACCGAGTTGACCTTTCCCGCCACGCCCAGCTTGACGCCGCCGCGATCCAGATCGGTGAAATAGGACAGCAGGCTGCGGCCCTTGAAGTCGGCCTCTTCCGGTTCCTTGAACACATCCCAGAGCGACATGTCGAGGAAATCGATGGCGCCGTCGGTCATCAGTTGTTGCGCCACCTGGCGAATTTCACTCAATTGCAGGCCGAAACGTTCCGGCGACAGGCGGATGGAAACATTGAAATCCGGCCGGCAGCGGGCGCGAATGCCGTTGACGATGTCGAAGATAATCCGGCTTCTGTTTTCCAGACTGCCGCCGTATTGGTCGTCCCGCCGATTGATTTCGGGGCTGAGGAACTGGCTCAGGATATAGCCGTGGGCGCCATGCACCTCGACCCCATCGAAACCCGCCGCCTCGACCCGTTTGGCGGCCAGGATAAAATCCTCGATCAAGGCGCCGACCTCGTTCCCCGTCAGGGCGCGGGCCCCGGGGTCTTCGCTGTCCGAGGGACAGACCGGCACGGCGCCGATCAGATCCGCCGGTGAGCGCATGCCGGCATGATGCAATTGCACGATGGCGACGCTGTCCTTGGCCTTGATCCCGGCCGCCATGCGGCTCAGGCCCTCGACATGATCGTCGGAGAAGGCGCCGAGCTGGCCGGGAAAACCCTGGCCGTTCGGCTGCACGTGGGCGGCGCAGGTCATGGTCAGGCCAAAGCCGCCCGTCGCCCGCATTTCCAGCCAGTTGTATTCAACATCCGACAGGCGGCCGTCTTCATGACTTTGGGTGTTGGTCAGCGGCGCCAGCATGAAACGGTTTTTCATGGCCGGGCCGCGGATGAACGATAGGGGAGAGAACAAGGGCTGCATAAGCTTACAAATTCTGAAATATTTACTGACAATTGTACCGACTGACGGAACTTACCCTTGCCGCGCCGTCGAGGGAACGAAAAATTATCAACCCCCGCCGCGCACCACATCGACGAACCGGGCGAGTTTGTCCAGGCGGGGCAGCACCTCCTCCGCCCCCGCCGCCTTGAGGCCGAAGATGCAGCGGGTCACGCCGGCGGTGGCCAGTTGGCGAATGGCGTCGGGGTCCCGGGGCGTGCCGAAGGTGGTGATGGGGTAGCGCGCATCGCCTGCGTCCTGGGCCAGGGCGGATAGTTCGGCCATGCGCGCGGCCTTGAGATCGAAGCTGTTGCCACCCCCCGCCAGCATGGGGATCCAGCCATCGCCATAGCGCAGCACCCGTTTGAAGGTGCCCGGCGCATCGCCCCCCACGAAGATCGGCGGATAGGGTTTTTGCACCGGCTTGGGCCAGGAGAGGACGCGGTCGAAGTTGACGAATTCGCCCTCGAAGCTGGCCTCGTCATGAGTCCAAATCGCCTGCATGGCCTCCACCCGTTCGCGCACGATCTTCCAGCGCCGGTTCCAGGGCACGCCGTGGTGTTCCAGCTCTTCGCGGTTCCAGCCGCCGCCGATGCCGAAATCAACCCGCCCGCCCGAGATATGATCCAGGCTGGCGACTTCCTTGGCGGTGACGATAGGGTCCCGCTCCGCCACCAGGCAGATGCCGGTGCCCAGGCGGATACGTTTGGTCACCGCCGCCGCCGCCGTCAGGGCCAGAAACATATCCACGTTGTGGGAATAATCGGGCGGCAGATCGCCGCCGCTGGGAAAGGGCGACAGACGGGAGGCGGGGATGTGGGTGTGGTCGGGTATGAACAGGGCGTCAAAGCCCCGTTCCTCCACCGCCACGGCCAGATCGGCCGCCTGCATGGAATAGTCCGTCACGAACATACAAATACCGAATTCCATTAGTCCCTCCCATACCCATGACCCGGTCCCGATACACCCGCGCCGGTCCCTGGTCCAGAATTCACAATTGAATATACCAGCTATTTCAGGGAAACTTCGCGGATATCGGGGAGACATGGACATGCGCAACAATATCGGTCTTTTCCTGGGCAAGCGGGCCCATTTGAATCCGGACATGGAGGCGATCGTCGATGTCGGCACCGACCGCCGGGTGAACTATCGCGAATTGGACCTGCGCGCCAATAAAGTTGCCAACGCCATGCGCGCCATGGGTGTCGGCAAGGGGGACCGGGTTGCCATTCTGATGATGAACGGCATTGAGTATTGCGAAAGCTTCCTCGGCCTGGCCAAGATCGGCGCGGTGGTCGTGCCCTTGAACTGGCGACTGGTGGCGGACGAGCTGAGTTTTATCCTCAAGGATGCTGGCGCCACCACCATTGTGTATGGCAGTGATTTCGCCGAGGTCGTCGGCACATTGCACG
>JAPYPT010000374.1 GCA_029937535.1 Alphaproteobacteria bacterium | reverse complement strand
AAATATTAACTAAATATTAACACTTTTACCGGCTTCTGTATCGCACCTATGTTCCAAAATCAGACCAATTTTCAGTTGCGAATAGAATTCACCACGGTGAATATCAATTAGCGCCGAGGTGGCCTTTTGATTGTACTTGACACGGTTTTTAATTTTGAAAATTTTACTGTTAGATGATGAGCCTGATTTTAGAAACGTGGTTCGAATTCTCCTGGAACGCGAGAATCATGATGTTATCGAAGTGTCCGACGGCAGAGCCGGATTGAAAGTCATTCGATCGAATCGTCCAGACTTGATCATTTCTGATCTACGCATGCCAAACATGGATGGCGACGAATTCTTCCAGAAGCTGCAGGAGTCGGGAACCGATCTTGGCATAATCCCGATTATCTTTATCTCCGGGCATATTGATGATGCGGGCATTATTCAACGCCTGAACAGCGGCGCGCGCCTGTGTCTGCGCAAGCCGATTTCCCCTAAGCTTTTGCTGGCACACGTAAATTCCTGTCTGTCCGCCTCGCAACGGTATGCCGAATTCATCGCAAATAAACTGGATATACTGGGCAGCGCCCTGCCAACAACGGTTCGTCATGACTTCAAGCCATACCGTTCCCTGGCCGAGAACGTGGAAGCTTACATCAACGTCATCGCCGTTCTGATTAAGGCCGGAAGCAGCAACAAAACTTCGGGGCACATGAGCCGCATTCAGTATGTTCGGCTCTACCTCGAGGAAAGCAAAAGACGGCAAGCGCTGGTATTGAACAGCGGCACGGAGGCGTTGACCTGGCAGTTGATATTCCTGGTGGCCGAGACCCAATTATCGGACAGAATCATCTATGTCTCCGATTTGTATGTTTCCGCCCAAGCGGCGAAATCCACCATCAACAACCGCATCACCTCACTCATCGAAGATAATATTTTCATCAAGCAAAGCAGCCAGGACGACGGGCGCCGGCAAAGTATCTCGATGACCAAGCAGTTCGCCGGTGAATTTTATGACCACTTTGACGAAACCATCCAGATAATCGCGGACG
Source organism: Alphaproteobacteria bacterium (assembly GCA_029937535.1). GTDB lineage: Bacteria > Pseudomonadota > Alphaproteobacteria. Next base: position 2,997 of record JAPYPT010000374.1, on the reverse strand, counting down.
CACCGTCTTACCAGGACCCCTCGAACGCTTAGAGCATTTCCGAAATGGAAATGCTCCGATTCTTAAGAATAGAGAAGTATTTCCAATCACTTAGAATCACTTCGTGATTCACATTCATGCTACACGACACTCGCCATTTTTATCGTTATTGCCGGGTCTTCGCTTCGCTACGCCCGGGGATGACGGTGTGTCGTGTAGGGTGATTCACATTAGACCGAAACTGCTCTAACCCCGGGTTAGCGGCGAGGTAACATCGCGGAATGACGGCTCGAACGAAGTCACCACGTCGACCACGGTGGGTTGGTCCGAGGCCAGGGCCTCGGCCAGGGCGCCCGGCAGCTCGTCTGGGTTTTCCACGCGGATGCCCTTACAGCCCATGACCCTGGCCATTTCGGCGAAGTTCATCTCCTTGAAGGTGGAGGCAATGGTGCGGTTGCCCTGGCCATGCTTGACCCAGCCCAGGGCGGAGTTGTTCAGGACCACCACGGTGATGGGAATATCCTCGTCCCGCGCCGTCATCACGCCGTTCATGGCCATGCCGAAGCCGCCATCGCCGGTGACCGCGATCGCCTGGCGGTGGGGATGCACCAGCTTGCAGGCCAGCGCCGCGGGAATGGCGTAACCCATGGCGCCGATGCCGGGCATCAACAGGGTGCCTGGCCCCTTGGTCTTGAAATAATGGGTCATGAACAGGCGGTTTTGACCGGCGTCGCAGGTGATGAAGGCGTCATCGTCAATAGCCTTATGCAACTCCACCAGCAGCCGTTGCGGCATGATGGGCACATCATCGGCGCTGTCGCGGGGGTCCTGAAAGAAATTGTTGCGGCTTCGGGTTTCCGCCAGTATCGCCTTGCGGGCCGCCAGAATTTCCGGCGATGGCGCGCCGATGGCATCAACCGCCTCGGAAATCCGCGCCAGCACCAGGGCGGCGTCGCCCACCACGACCGTATCGCAAGGGAACGACCAGGAAGCGTTCTTCGGTTCCACATCGATCTGCACCAGGGTCTGCCGGGTGGGATCGATCAGTTCCGGATTTTCATTTGCCGTATCCGCCGGGCCCAACCGGGTGCCGATGGCCAGTACCAGATCGGCGGCGCCGATATATTCGTTCGCCGCGTCCTGGCCGAAATTTCCGCAAACGCCCAGGGCCAGATCATGGGTCTCGGCAATCACGCTCTTACCCGACGCGGTGGTCGCGACCGGCGCCCCGATTTGGGCCGCCAAACGGGCCAGTTCATCATAGGCGCCTGCGATGCGCACGCCGTTGCCGGCGATAATGACGGGCCGCTCCGCCGCCAGCAAGGCGTCCGCCGCCGCCCGCACATCACTATCATTGCCCGCTTGCTTCACCGGCAGATAGTGCGAGGTGGGATAGAGATAGGGCCGCTGGCTGGGGTCGACGGTGCCGGCGAAACAGCCCGAATGATACAGTACCGCCACGGGCCCGGCTTCACCGCTCAGGGCATGCTTGATGGCCAACTGGGTGGCGTGCACCGCCTGGATGGGCTGATAGGCCACCGCCGTGTGCTTGGTAACACCGCTTAGGGCCACTTTCGTATCGGCGCCGCCGTAATCGCCCGTGCCGCTTTGGTAGGGGGCGTGCTGGGTGTAGGGCGCCACATCCGACAGCTCCGAGAGAAACAGCATGGGCGAGCTGCCGAAATGCGCCTCCAGCGTGCCCAGCAAGCCGTTCGCCAACATGAAGATGCCCTGGCCCGTGCAGACGCCGGGCTTGCCGGTCAGGCGGCCATAAACTTCCGCCATCACGGAGGCCAGGGATTCGTGGCGCACCAGAACCGCGCGGACCGTATCCTGATGGTCATACAACGCACCATAAAGACGGCCCATATTGCCGCCCGCGATGCCGAACACCATGTCGATGCCGGCGCTTTCCAAGACCCGCACGATGCCTTCGGCGGCGGGTATTTCTTCGGTCAGAAATTTTTCCGTGGTTGCCATGTTCCCTCCAAGCTTACATTTATTTGTGTTTGCATTAGAGCGACCTGCGTTCATTCGAACGCAGACAAGTTGCTCTAACACATTGAAATAAATCAAATTATCAGCATCAAAACGATTCCGTTTTTAGGCTGTTTGATCTAGGGTAGCCCGCGCCACGGAGCGGGGCAACCGAACCTAGGGGAGACGCACAGCTTGTTGGATTTCGAAACATTGGGCCGCCACTTTCGTGACGATGGCGTCGTCAAATTGGACGCCGTCCTTGATCCTGATGACCTGCATCAGGCCAGGGCCTGTTATGACTGGAGCTTGAACAACCCCGGCCCCCACGGCAAGGGTGGCGGCTGGCTGGAGGCCGGCGAGGAAACCTTCGAAGACAAGGCGAACCCAGGGGCGCCGGCGGTCTACAGATCTTTCCTCGAGACCGGCCCGCTGGCGGACCTGGCGGCCAGCCTATGGGGCGGAGGGGAAACCTGGTTCATGTATGAACAGGTTTTCAAGAAATCCGGCCCCTGCCGGCGCACGCCCTGGCATCAGGATGCATCCTATCTGGCCGTGGATGGCGCGCATTTAATTGTCTTCTGGTTCAACTTCGCCCCCCTGGCGAAAGCGGAGGCATTGGAGTTCGTGCGCGGGTCTCACAACGGCCCCCTGTACAACGGTTCAACCTGCAATATCAATGACCCCACGGAGCCGATCTATCCCGAGGAGCAATTGCCCCGGCTGCCGGACATTGACCGCTCGCGCAAAGATTGGGACATCGTTTCATGGGCCGTTGAGCCGGGCGACGTGATCGCCTTTCACCCAAAAATCCTGCACGGCGGCGGCGCCACCAATGATGCGGTGCGGGAAACCCTGTCCCTACGCTTCTTTGGCGCCGACACCACGTATGCCCCCCGCCCCGGCCCTTGCGGCCCGCGCATCGCCGGCTTGCACGACAGTCTGAAGACTGGCGACCCATTCCGCCATCCGGCCTTTTTGAAGCTGCTCTAGATGTGAGTTCTCAATAGGTTGTTCATTCGATCCTCTTCTGAAAAGCTG
>JAPYPT010000373.1 GCA_029937535.1 Alphaproteobacteria bacterium | reverse complement strand
TGCCGAAATTCAGGCAATCGGTGATCGCCAGGGGCCGGGCGCCCACCGCCGTCAGATTGCGCCAAACTTCCGCCACGGCCTGGGCGCCGCCAACCTCCGGGTCGGCATGGCAATAGCGGGGCGTGCAATCGGTGGCCACGGCCAGACCGCGGTTGCTGCCGTGAATGCGCACGATGGCCGCATCGCCGCCCGGCTTGCGCACGGTATCGGCCATGACGGTGTGGTCGTACTGCTCCCACACCCAACGGCGCGATGACAGATCCGGTCCGGCCAAAAGAGCCTGTAGGGCATCAAGATGACCCATGGGGGCCGATATGGGCTCCAGCGGCTCAGGCGCGGCGGCTTTTACCCAAGGGCGCTCATATTCGGGGGCCTCGTCCACCAACGGCCGCACCGGGATATCGAACACCACCTCGCCGCCCGCCCGGCCAATGAAGCGGCCAGTATCGCTGACCTTGCCGACGACGGCGAAATCAAGCTGCCATTTCTCGAAGATCGCCCGCGCCGCGTCTTCCGCGCCGGGGCGCAGGACCATCAACATGCGTTCCTGGCTTTCCGACAGCATCACCTCGTACGGGCTCATGCCGGTCTCCCGCTGGGGGACATCGTCGATGTTTAAATCCAGGCCAACGCCGCCCTTGTCCGCCATTTCCACGGACGAACAGGTCAGCCCCGCCGCGCCCATGTCCTGAATGGCCACGATGGCGTCCGTCGCCATCAGTTCCAGACAGGCCTCGATCAACAGTTTCTCGGTAAAGGGATCGCCGACCTGTACCGTGGGGCGTTTTTCCTCCGTCGCGTCGTCGAATTCGGCCGAGGCCATGGTGGCGCCGTGGATGCCGTCGCGCCCGGTTTTCGAGCCTACATAGACCACCGGATTGCCGATACCGGCGGCGGCGGAATAAAAGATGCGGTCCGCATCCGCCAGGCCCACGGTCATGGCGTTGACCAGGATATTGCCGTTATAGGCTGGATCGAAATTAACCTCGCCCCCCACCGTGGGCACGCCCACGCAATTGCCATAGCCACCGACGCCCGCCACCACGCCCGCGACCAGATGGCGGGTCTTGGCATCCTCGGGGGCGCCAAAGCGCAAGGCGTTCATGTTGGCGATGGGCCGTGCGCCCATGGTGAAGACATCGCGCAGGATGCCGCCGACACCGGTCGCGGCACCCTGATAGGGTTCGATAAAGGACGGGTGATTATGGCTTTCCATCTTGAAGATGGCCGCCTTGCCATCGCCAATATCCACCACGCCGGCATTCTCGCCGGGGCCGCAGATCACCCAGGGCGCTTCCGTGGGCAGGGTCTTGAGCCAGAATTTGGATGATTTGTAGGAACAATGCTCCGACCACATGACCGAAAAGATGCCCAATTCGGTCAGGTTCGGCTCCCGCCCCAGAACATTCAGGATGGTCCGGTATTCATCTTCCGAGAGGCCGTGTTCGGCGACAATTTCAGCGGTTATGTCTGGTTCATTGCGCATGGCGGGTGCCTTAGGAAAGTGCCGCGACGAGGCTTTGCAGCAAGCCCTGGCCGTCGGTGCCGCCATGCATCCCATCGGCGGCCCGTTCGGGATGCGGCATCAGGCCCAGAACGGTCTTGCGGTCATTGAAAATCCCGGCGATGTCATCGAGGGAGCCGTTGGGGTTATCGTTGTCGTATCGAAAGGCGATTTGATCGCCCTCCCGCAAGGCGGCCAGGGTGTCGGGCTGGGCAAAATACTGGCCGTCGTGATGGGCCACGGGAATGCGCAAAACCTGGCCCTGTTCATATGCACTGGTGAAGGGTGTCTGGCTGTTTTCAACCCTGATCCGAACATCCCGGCAAACGAACTTCAGACCGGCGTTGGGCAACAGGGCGCCGGGTAACAGCCCCGCCTCCGTCAGCACCTGAAAACCATTGCAAATGCCCAAGATGGCCACGCCGCGCCCGGCCCGGGCAATGACCTCGCGCATGACGGGGGAGCGGGCGGACATGGCGCCGCTGCGCAAATAATCGCCATAGGAAAAGCCGCCCGGCAGCACAATCAGATCGGTTGGGGCCATCTCGCTGTCGCCATGCCAGACCATATGGACCGGGCCGCCGATGCATGCGCGCAAGGCAACCTGGACATCGCGATCACAGTTCGAACCGGGGAAAACAACGACAGATGCTTTCATGGGGCTTTCATGAGGCTTTCATTGGGGGGGGCTAATCGTCTGCCAATTCGATGGCGTAATTCTCGATCACCGTGTTGGCCAGCAGCTTCTCGCACATGTCCTCGACGGATTTGCGGGCCGCCTCGGCATCGCCCTCGGCCAATTCCAGTTCGATCAGCTTGCCCTGCCGAACTTCGCCAATACCCTCGAAGCCCAGATTGGCCAGGGTCAGGCCAATGGCCTTGCCCTGGGGGTCCAGAACGCCGGTTTTATAGGAAATATGCACCCGTGCCTTCATTGCATCACCGACGGGCCTTTCATATCGGCCGGCCCGCCTTCGGGCAGAATACCCAGGCGCCGGGCGACTTCCTGATAGGCCTCCGCCACGCCGCCCAGATCACGCCGGAAGCGGTCCTTGTCCAGCTTTTTGTTGCTCTTGACATCCCACAGGCGGCAGCTATCCGGGCTGATCTCGTCCGCCAGCACCGTGCGCACGTCTTCCTCCGCGTACAGGCGGCCAAATTCAATCTTGAAGTCCACCAGGCGGATGCCAATGCCCACGAACAGGCCGTACAGAATATCGTTGATGCGCAGCGCCATGGACATCATGTCATCGATCTCGGGCGGCGTGGCCCAGCCGAATGCCGTGATGTGTTCTTCGGATACCAGGGGATCGCCCAGATCGTCGGATTTGTAGCAAAACTCAACGATGGAACGGGGCAGGGGCGTGCCCTCCACGATGCCAAGACGCTTGCAAATCGAGCCCGCCGCGACGTTGCGGACGATCACCTCCACCGGAATGATCTCCACCTCCCAGATTAGCTGTTCGCGCATATTCAGGCGGCGCACAAAATGGGTTGGGATGCCGGCGTCGCTCAGACGAAGCATGAGGAATTCGGAAATCCGGTTGTTCAGAACGCCCTTGCCGGTGATCTGGCCCTTTTTCTCGTTGTTGAAGGCCGTGGCGTCATCTTTAAAATATTGCACCAAGGTGCCCGGCTCGGGCCCCTCGTAAAGAATTTTAGCCTTGCCTTCGTAGACTTTTCTACGCCTGGCCATAAGAACCTCAAAATCAAGGGGCGGTGGTTTTCAAGGTGCGATCATGACCCTTCACCGAAGGGGACGACATATAGCCGATTAAAGGCCGCAAAACAATCTGTCATCCCTGCCTTATTGCCCATTAAGAATGGTAATATCTGGTGCAAATACCCAAATACCTGGTTGCCTCATCCCCGTTCGGCGGGTTATGGGTGGGGCAATGAATGAGAAGCCATCCCTCTGGAAACATGTGGAGCGTTGCAGCCATGTCCACCTTCGACAAACGTGAAAAATCTTACGAGGCGAAATTCGCCCACGATCAGGAAACTCTGTTCAAGATCGGCGCCCGGCGTAACAAATTGCTGGGCCAATGGATGGCCGAACATCTGGGCATGGAGGGCGCCGATGCGGAGGCCTACGCCAAGGCCGTGATCATCTCGGATTTCGAAAAACCGGGCGACGAGGATGTCTTTGAAAAAGTCTGGGCGGATGTGCAAAGCAAGGGTCTGAGCCTCACGGAAGAAGTGGTCCGGAAGCAAATGAAGGACTTGTTGGAAGTCGCCCGTGAACAGGTCACGACCGAGGGCTAAACGCCCGCGTTACCTATCCGGCACGGATTTAATACGGTGACGTAATACTTATATCAATTCTCATTTCGTCTAAATTAGAGAAAACAGCGCCGTGATATAAGTATTACGTCACCGTATTAAATTCCGAAGACGCGGGCGAAGATGGTATCCACGTGCTTGGTGTGGTAGCCAAGGTCGAACATGGCTTCGAGCTCCGGGACGGATAGGGCGGCCATGACCTCGCCGTCCGCCTTCAATAATTCCAGGAAATCGCCGTTGCCGCGCCAGACCGGCATGGCGTTGCGC
>JAPYPT010000372.1 GCA_029937535.1 Alphaproteobacteria bacterium | reverse complement strand
TGTGCGGGCTGATCGCCATCAATCAGCTTGGTTTCGGCAGCGTCATTCCGGTCCTGCCCCTATATGCCCAATCCTTTGGCGTGCCGGCCTCGGCGATCGGCATGGCGGTGGCGATTTATGGTCTGGCGCGGTTTTTCGTGGCCATGCCGGCGGGCAAGCTGTCGGATCAATGGGGCCGGCGCCCAACGCTCGCCATCGGCGGCCTGATCTCCGCCACGGGCAGTTTTTGGTGCGCGGCGGCCACGGAGTATCCTGAATTCATTCTTGCCCGCTTCATCTCGGGCGCCGGCGCCGGGATCATTCTGACCACGGGCCAGGTGGTGCTGGCGGATATTTCGACGCCGGAACGCCGGGGCCGGATCATCTCGATCTATCAGGGCAGTTTTCTGTTCGCGGTGGGTATCGGGCCGTTACCGGGGGGGCTATTGGCGACCCATTATGGTTTGGCGGTCCCGTTCCAGGCCTATGGCACGGCATCTCTTTTGGCGACGTTGGTGGCCTGGTTCGCGGTCAAGGAGACCAGGGGTCTCGGTCATTCGGCGGGCGGACAGGGTGGGCCGGCGATTTCTTATTTGCGCCAGGTGCGCCACCTCATGTCACAGACCGGCTTTGCCCTGGTCAGTTTTGTCTCGCTGACCAATGCGGTCGTCCGGACGGGCGGTTTGTTCACCGTCATCCCGATTTTTGTTTCGGTGCGGCTGGGCCTTACGGTCGCCGAGATTGGCCTTGGCATGGCGGTGGGCACGGTGGTGGGCGTGATCGCGGCCTATCCATCGGGCGTTCTGGTCGATCGTTTCGGGCGCAAGGCGGTCATCGTGCCGGCCACGTTGATCACCGGCGCCTCCATGTTGTTGTTCATGGCGGCGACCAGCTATTTCTGGTTCGTGGTCGGCTGTGTGATCTGGGGCGTTTCCGCCTCGGTGGGGGGCACCGCGCCCGCCACCTATGCCGCCGATAGCGCCCCGCCCGGCATGAACGCCGCCGCCATGAGCACCTTCCGCATGGTTGGCGATCTTGGCTATGTTATTGGGCCCATCGCCCTGGGCTTCATCGTCGATGTACAGGGGCCGCAAACAGCCTTGTTCATGACGGCGGGGTTCAGCGTCATCGTGGGCATTTTGTTCATGAAATTCGCGCCGGAAACCCACGGCGGCCGCAAATAGCGCAATGAAGCCTAGCGGTCGGAATTACGCCACTGTCCGAACCGGCAGGGATATGGAGAAGACCGCCCCCTGGCCGACAGTGCTTTGAACATCGACGCTGCCGCCATGGGCCTCAACGACACTCTTGACGATCGAGAGGCCCAGGCCCGCGCCCCGCTCTCCCGCCGTGGGCTGCACGCTGAGCTTCTCGAATTTTGCAAATAGATTGCCCAGCTCGTCCTTGGGAATGCCGGGGCCCTGGTCGGCGACGGCGATTTCGATATTGGCGCCGGCCATCCGGCTGGATATGACCACGGAGGTTCCAGGTTGGGAAAATTTTACCGCATTTGATAAAAGGTTATCGATGACCTGGCCCAGCCAACCGGCATCGAAGGCGCAGTCCGGCACCTCCTCCAGGACGGTATCGACCCGCAAGCCCTTTTCGATGGCAATTGGCTTGATAACCGTGGCCCGCTCTCCGGCAAGGGTGGATAGATTGCCCGCACGCATGGATAATTTAAGTTTTCCGCTTTCAATGACGGCGACATCGAGCAAGTTATTGACCAGCGCAAGCATCTGATTGCTGACGCGGTAGATGGAATGCAGGAAATCCACCTTCGTCTTCTCGTCCAGATCCATCTCCACAAGCATTTGGCTCATGTTGCGGATGGCGCTGATCGGGTTTCGCAGGTCATGGGCGGCGATGGCCAGATGTTCATTCTTCAGTGCGTTAAGTTGTTTAAGGCGCTCTTCAATTTCAGCGGCCCGTTCGATATGAAACTCCTCCGCTTCCATCCGGATCAGCAACATGGCGATGGATTCCGCCAGGTCCATGATGTCGCGGCTTCGCCCGCCGTGGCCGGGGAATTTGTACAGGCGATCCATGGCGCTGAAATCACCCTTCGCAATGGCGTGGACAATTTCCGCCAGGGCCGCGAAATCCTCTTGCGAAACCGGCTCGCTTGGATCGTTCGTTTTGCTCATGTTCTTCGATCTCGCCTCTTGAGAATATGGTCAATCCGGAGCAAGAATCCGAAGCGTCAGTCGATGAGTATGACGAACAAAATGATATATTGAAATGCACGGTGATTTTCGTGCATGTCTACAATATTCCATGCCATGCCGTCCGCGTTGAAATTGGAGTAATATGCGTATGAACTCTGAACTCAAACAGAGTGTTTTGGTTGTTGATGATGCTGAAAGCAGCCGTTTGATATTGCGGATATTGCTGACGGCACTTGCCGTCGAGACCATTCTCGAAGCGGAAAATGGCGCACGGGCGGTGGACGTCTTCAAGGAACAAAGGCCACATTTAACGCTTTTGGATGTCAATATGCCGGTCATGGGCGGCCATGAAGCGCTAAAGCTGATGTTGATGGCCGATCCCGACGCTCATATCGTCATGCTCACGGGCGAAGGACATACCGATGCGGTCGATGTATGCCTGTTGGCGGGGGCGAAAGACTATATCCGCAAGGATTTGTCTCCCGAAAAGCTTAAAATTCGCGTTGAAATTGCATTGCGGCACTCTAGATGATCTAGGATAGGTTATAAAAATAAGTGTTCGGAATTGAATCTATTTTTCTAATGTAGGTTGAGCCATGGCAAATATTCTTGTTATTGAAGATGATAAAACTCATCGGAGAATTATTCGGGAAATTCTCATTGCGCACGGCCATGAGGTAATGGATGCCGCAGATGGGAACAAAGGCATTCGTATGCAACAGGACCATGATTTTGATCTCGTCGTAACGGATATTCTGATGCCCGGAATGGAGGGGATCGAGACCGTGCGCGAATTGCATCGAATTGATCCCAGTCTGCGAATTATCGCGATCTCCGCTTATAAGGAAGGCTATCTTCAAGCCGCTTTAAGATTTGGCGCCATGGAAGCGTTGGAAAAACCGTTCGATCCGGACCAATTGGCCGGCTGCGTCGAAAGTTGCCTGCAGCGCGAACTTTGATCACGGCGAAAAATCGGTGAAACTACGGCGCCGTGTACGCCTCTATCGGCTGACCGCGTACCGTGGTCCGAATAAAATGCCGGCGCTGGTCCCGGGGATAATCGAGCCGCCCGCAGTGCATCACCCCGCCGCGATTTTCCCACATCAAGGTGTCGCCGATGCGCCATTCATGCTCCCAGCGGAATTCGGGCCGGTCCAGCCAATCGAATAATTCATCCAACAGGCGGTCACTCTCGGCGGCCGGCATATCCACGATGCGCACCGTGATAAGCGGATTGGCGTAAAGCGCCGGGCGCCGGCTGGCCGGATGTATACAGACCATGGGGTGAACGACCGTCGTATTATCCCGGCCCTGCTTATCGAGCGTCGTCGCGGCCAGGTTCGTGGCTTTGTTCCGTTCGTTGTGGCCGTAAGTAAATTCCGCGGTCAGGCCGTCGATACGGCGTTTCAGATCCCCCGGCAACGCCGCATAGACCTCGCAGGCGTCGGCGAAACAGGTATTGCCGCCCTGGGAGGGGACCGCGACGGAATGCAGCAAGGTGGCTTTTGCCGGCACCCGGTCATAGGCCAGGTCGGAATGCCAGCCGTCCCGCAGCCGTTCCGTGGCGCCGCGCGAGGCGCCGGCCAGATCGAACGTGCCGTTCTCATCGAAGCTGCGCATCTCCACCACATCCGGTTCGTCCGGGTGCTGGAATTTCCGCTGCACATGAGGCTGCAATTCGCCGAATTGGCGGGCAAAGGCGGCGAGCTGCCCCGCATCCAAGGGCTGTCCCCGGAACCGCAGCACCAAATGGCGATCGAAGGCCTGCTCGATGGCCGCGATGTCCTCTTGCTCCAGGGATACTGTCATATCGATACCGCTGATATCGGCGCCCAGCCCGCCGCTGATGGGTGCGATGGCAAGGCTCATGGCGCCGTTTCCATTGCTGATACCGCCGTTATTGCTCGGGCACGATGATCGGCTCGGGCGGCGTTTCCCCGAGCACCAG